>DASRTO010000231.1:0-12203 GCA_035655915.1 Anaeromyxobacteraceae bacterium | reverse complement strand
CGCCGGGCCTCGGCGGCGTCGCGGACCAGGAGGCGCACCGTCTCGCCCGGGGCGAGCTTCTTCACCACGTCGGCGTAGACCCAGGGGATGGGGCCGAAGCGGCCGGGCCAGTCGCGGACGTTGTGGGGCCAGGCGAGCCAGGTGGCCTCGTGCGGATCCCACTCGGCGGGCATGGCGTAGCCCCGGGCGGCCGGCGAGGGCTCGCCGGTCCCGGCGGGGGCGGCGGGTGCGGCGGCGGATCGCGCCGGTTCTCGGTCGCGGCGGGCGCCGGGCATCAGTCGAGGAAGCGCTGGTCGAGGCCCCGGTAGGCGTCGACGCGCCGATCGCGCAGGAAGGGCCAGTGGCGCCGGACCTCCTCGATGTGCCCCGGATCCACCTCGCCCACCAGGATCTCCTCGCGGTCGGTGGAGGCCTCGGCCAGCACCACGCCGAAGGGGTCGCACAGGAAGGAGGTGCCCCAGAACTCCAGGCCGGCCTGGCCCGCCGCGCCGGGCTCGAGGCCCACCCGGTTCACCGCCGCCACGTACACGCCGCTGGCGATGGCGTGGCCGCGCTGCACGGTGCGCCACGCGTCGCGCTGGGCGGCGCCGTGCTGGGCCTTCTCGTGGGGGTGCCAGCCGATGGCGGTGGGGTAGAAGAGGACCGAGGCGCCGCGCAGCGCCGTGAGGCGGGCGCCCTCCGGGTACCACTGATCCCAGCAGATGAGCGTGCCGACCCGGCCGGCCCGCAGGTCGAAGGCCTGGAATCCCAGGTCGCCGGGGGCGAAGTAGTACTTCTCGTAGAAGGCCGGGTCGTCCGGGATGTGCATCTTCCGGTACAGTCCCTTGAGCGAGCCGTCGGCGTCGAGGACCGCGGCGCTGTTGTGGTAGAGGCCGGCGGCGCGCCGCTCGAAGACCGGCACCACCACCGCCACCCCGGCGCGGCGCGCCACCGCCGAGAGCCGCTCGGTGGAAGGGCCCGGCACCGGCTCGGCCAGGTCGAACAGTGCGGCGTCCTCGCGCTGGCAGAAATAGGGGGAGCGGAACAGCTCCGGCAGGCACACCACCTCGGCGCCGAGGCGGGCCGCCTCCTCGAGCCGGGCGGCGGCCTTGTCGAGGTTCTCCTGGGGTTCGGCCGACATCGACATCTGGACCAGGCCGACCTTGAAGCGGCGGGCGGAAGGCATGGGGCTCTCGGCTCCTCGCGTTCGGGCCGGCGGATTATAGCCGAGCCGCCCGGAACGGGCGGCTCGGCCGCTTGTGGCGCCCGCGTGGAGACGATGGTCCCCGTCCGGCGACACCGGGAGCCGCCGGGCACGGCGGGGCGTCAGTGCCCGGGCACCAGCGCGTGCAGGTGGTCGGGAGTGCCGCGTCCCTTGCCGGTGGCGTAGGAGCGGCGCAGCGCCTCGGTGAGCCAGGCCTTGGCGCGCCGCACCGCCTCCAGCAGAGGCGCGCCCAGGGCCAGGCGGGCGCAGATGGCGGCGGAGAGGGCGCAACCGGTGCCGTGGACGTTCCGGGTGTCCACGCGCGGGGCCAGGATCTCCTCGAGCCGCTCGCCGTCGAAGAACACGTCCACCGGCGCACCGGGCAGCCGGCCTCCTTTCACCAGCACCGCCGCCGGCCCCAGCGCCCTGAGGTCCCTGGCCGCCTGGCGCATGGCCGCGAGGTCGCGCACCGGCCGGCCGAGGAGCGCCTCGGCCTCGGGCAGGTTGGGGGTGAGGAGCGCCGCCCTGGGGAAGAGCGCCCGGTACGCCTGCTCGGCGGCGGCGTCCACCAGGCGGTCGCCGCTCTTGGCCACCATCACCGGATCCACCACCAGCGGCCCCAGCGGCAGGCGGGCGGCCGCCTCGGCCACCGCGGCCACGATCCCCGCCGTGGCCAGCATACCGGTCTTGGCGGCCGCCACCGGCATGTCGCCGGCCACCGCCTCGATCTGGGCCAGCACCAGGCGCGGCTCCAGGGCCGCCCAGTCAACCACCGCTTGCGAGTTCTGGGCGGTGATGGCGGTGACGGCCGAGGCGCCGTGGACCCGGTGGGCCGCGAAGGTGCGGAGGTCGGCCTGGATGCCGGCCCCCCCGCCCGAGTCCGACCCGGCGATGGTGAGCACCACCCGCACGACCCAAGGCATAGCAGGACTGGCGCTCGCTCGTCTCATCGGGGAGGCGAGGGGCGCAGGCCGGGCTCCGGGTTCCACTCCCGGTCGCGTGGGAGGATGGAGCACACCGCCGGCGGCGGGTGGAGGCCATGGGCGGCCTGGGCGGCATCCGGCGCCGGGTTGACGCGCCGGGCGCTTCCACGGCACTCATGGCCGGTGACCCCGCCCCTGGCCGAGCTCCTGGAATTCATCCGGGCCCGCACCGCGCCGGCGCCGGTGCCGCTGGCGCCGGAGATCTCCCTCTACACGGCCACCGAGCTGACGCCGTTGTGGCGCGCCACCTCGGCCGAGCTGGAGGGCTGGGACCCCTCGCCCTACTGGGCCTTCCCCTGGGCGGGCGGGCAGGCCCTGGCCCGCTTCCTCCTCGACCACCCCGAGGCGGTGCGCGGCCGCAGGGTATTCGACTTCGCCTCCGGGAGCGGGATCGGCGCCATCGCCGCCATGAGGGCCGGCGCCAGCCGGGCGGTTGCGGCCGACCTCGACCCCATGTGCCAGGCGGCGGTGCAGCTCAACGCCGGGTTGAACCGGGTGGAGGTGGGCTTCCGGCCCGGGGACGCCATCGGCGATCCGCTGGAAGGGTTCGACCTGGTGCTGGCCGGCGACGTCTTCTACGAGCGGTCCCTGGCCGATCGGGCGTTGGCCTGGTTCCGCGCCCTGGCGCGGCGCGGGGTGCGGGTCCTGGCCGGCGATCCCGGCCGGCTGTACTCGCCGCAGCAGGGGATGCGGGACCTCGCCAGCTACGACGTCCCCACCACCCTGGAGATCGAGTCGCGGCCGGTGATGCGCACCTGGGTGGTCGAGGTGGTGGGCTAGTGCCGCGACCGGAGCTTATCGCTCCGGGCGGCACTAGCCTCATTTGCCAGAGGGCGTGCCGCGTCTTCTCGCCGAGGGGCCTCCGGCTGCGCCTGCGGCCCCCCCGGGCCCCCCGCTCGCTCCGGGGCAGGCTCATCCGCCTGCCCCTGCGCTCGACGAACCGCACCGCCGGAGCTCCCCCCTGCTACGGCCGGACTCCCGGCCGGGGCCGCTTCGCGGCCCGAAAGCAGATCGATATGCATGGGGCGCGGCATTAGAAGGCGGCGAGGGAGATCGCCAATGCGGGCCGTGTGGATCGCCCGGGCCGGCGGGCCTGAGGTGCTGGAGGTGCGGGAGACGCCCGAGCCGGCGCCCGGGCCGGGCCAGGTCCGGGTGCGGGTCCGGGCGGCGGGGCTCAACTTCGCCGAGGTGATGGCGCGGCAGGGACTGTACCCGGACGCCCCCCGGCTCCCCTGCGTGATGGGCTACGAGGTGGGGGGGGTGGTCGACGCGGTGGGGGACGGGGTGACCGAGCCGGCGCCGGGGACGCGGGTGCTGGCCCTCACCCGCTTCGGCGGCCACGCCGAGGCGGTGTGCCTCCCGGCCCGGCAGGCCTTTGCCATGCCCGAGGGGATGAGCTTCGAGGAGGGGGCGGCCCTGCCGCTGAACTACCTCACCGCCTGGCACATGCTCTTCCGGGTGGCGGCGCTGCGCCCCGGCGAGACGGTGCTGGTGCACATGGCCGCCGGCGGCGTCGGCATCGCCGCGCTGCAGCTATGCCGCACCGTCCCCGGGGTGGTGGCCCTGGGCACCGCTTCGGCGGCGAAGCACGAGGCCATCCGCCGCGAGGGGTGCGACCACCCCATCGACTACCGGGCCGCCGACTGGGAAGCCGAGGCGCGGCGCCTCACCGGCGGCCGGGGCGTGGACGTGGTGCTCGATCCGCTGGGCGGCCGGGACACCCGGAAGGGCTACCGGCTGCTGCGGCCGGCGGGGCGGCTGGTCATGTTCGGGTTCTCGAACCTCCTCGCCGGGCCGCGCAGGCGCTGGCTGCGGCTCGCCGGCCAGGCGCTGGGCATCCCGCTCTTCAACCCCATCTCGCTCATGAACGCCAACAAGGCGGTGGCCGGCGTCAACGTCGGCCACCTGTGGGGCGAGGTGGAGATGATGATGGGGGAGGTGCGGGAGATCATGTCCCTCTACCGGGCCGGGAAGATCCGCCCGCGGGTGGACCAGGTCTTCCCCTTCGAGCGCGCCGCCGACGCTCACCGCCGCCTCGAGGAGCGCCGGAACGTGGGGAAGGTGCTGCTCGCTCCGTGAGGATCAACCCAGTAGGACCGCGCGCGCCAGGAAGTCGGCGGCCCGCTCCTCCGCCCAGTAGCGCGGCCGCCACGGCGGCCCGGCGACGAAGCCGGTGTGGCCGCCGCCGGGTGCGACCTCCAGGGTCACCTGGGGGTTGGCCCGCGCCGCCTCGCGCGGCAGCGACGCCGCCGGGACGATGGGGTCGTCGCCGGCCGCGATGGCCAGCAGCGGGCGCCGCACCCGGTCCAGGAGCCGGCCAGAGCTGGAGCGGGCCCAGTAGTCGGCGGCCGAGGCGAAGCCGTGCAGCGGGGCGGTGACCACCTGGTCGAACTCGGCGAAGGTCCGGACCGCCCCCACCCGCGCCGGGTCGAGGAGGCCGCCGAAGGCGCGCGCCTTGCGCATCGCCTTCCGGCGCAGGGTGCGCAGGAACCGCTCCCGGTAGACCGCCATCCAGAAGCCGGGGCCGTCCACGGCCCGGGCGCAGGCGGCCAGGTCGAAGGGGACGGAGATCACCGCCGCCGCCACCACCTCGGAGGGCGCCGCCTGGCCGCGCTCGGCCAGGTACTTGGCCACCACGTTGCCGCCCAGCGAGAAGCCGCACAGGCACAGCGGCCGG
The DNA here is from genome assembly GCA_035655915.1 of Anaeromyxobacteraceae bacterium. Taxonomy (GTDB): domain Bacteria; phylum Myxococcota; class Myxococcia; order Myxococcales; family Anaeromyxobacteraceae; genus DASTPH01. The sequence continues at coordinate 7,360 of DASRTO010000231.1, read as the reverse complement.
CCGGGCCGCTCGCCGGCGAGCCGCCCCACCGCGTAGGCCAGGTCCTCGGTCTCGCCCGAGTGGTAGAAGCGCGGGAGACGGTTCATCTCGCCGGAGCAGCCGCGGAAGTTGAGCGCCGCCGCGGCCAGGCCGCGCCCCAGCGCCCGGGCCACCAGGCCCCGCACGTAGGGGGCGCGCGAGCTGCCCTCCAGGCCGTGGCACACCAGTAGCAACGGAGCGCCCGGCGCGGGGCCGGCGAAACGGTCCACATCGAGGAAGTCGCCATCGGGCAGCTCCCAGCGCTCGCGCCTGGCCGAGGGGCGTGGCCAGGGGCGGGCGAGCCGGGCGAAGACGGTCTGGAGGTTCGGCCCGGGGAGCCAGCCCGCCGGGGCGAAGGGCGCGGGAGGGACCCGGTCCGGGGCCATGCGGCTACGGCCCGCCGTCCGTCCCTCCGTCGACGCCGCCGTCCACCCCTCCGTCGGGCGGGCCCTCCTGCACGTGCACCACTCCGGCCATGCCCTGCTGGCACCCGGGCTGGCTGAAGTAGGGGTAGTCGCCGCCGTCCGGGAAGGTGCGCTGATAGTAGCTCCCGGCCACCTGGGGAGGGACCGCCCCGGTGCAGCCCTGGTCGCCCGGGGAGCAGAAGACGCCGTCGGCCACGCAGCCGCCGTCGGGCCCGCTGCCCGAGATCACGTTGTAGCCGGTGGCCATGAAGCGCCAGCTCACCGTGGCGCCGGCGTTGATGGTCACCTCGCTCTCCGTCCCCGCCGCCGCGCCCGGGGTGACGAAGCGGGGGAGCCCGTTCGCCGCCACGGCCACGATGGCGCCGGCGTCGGGCGCGGCCGTGGCCGCGGCCGGGGTGGACGACTCGCTGCAGGCGGCCGCGGTGAAGGCCAGGGCCGAGCAGAGGGGAGCCAGGCGCGACATGGTCCCTTGCTACCACGGCGCGGCTCCCCCGGGAACTCCCGGAGCGCCCATCACTCGGCCCCGGGGAGCAGGAACAGGTTGAGTCCACCCCGGGCGTACCCCTCCTCGGCCACCAGCAGGTCGAGGGCGATGGAGGCGGCGTCGTCGGCGAAGGGCTCGGCCCGCGGCATCTTCTCGGCGTAGAAGAGCTTCAAGTAGGTGCCGCAGTCGCCGCAGGCCTCGGCCTTGGCGCCGCCGGCATCGCCCTCGATGGCGAGGTAGCGGAGCTTGCCGCCCTGGCGGCAGGCGGAGCAGACCACCCGGGTGAAGTGCCACTCGCTGCCGCACAGCGAGCAGGCGAGGTAGCGGAGCTTGTCGTCCCCCAGCACCAGGCCGGCCACCGGGGGCGAGCCGCACACCGGGCAGCCGCGCTCGGCCCGCTCGATCCGTGCGGGGTCGAGCCCGGCCGCCAGCCCGGCGAAGTGGACCTGCAGCGCCGCGCCCACGAAGGGGACGGCGGCGAGGTCGAGGCGGCCCGCCGCCCCCGCCAGCAGCGCGTCGGCGAGCGCCTCCAGCTCCGGCCGGGGCAGTTGCGACAGCCGCTCCAGCGCGCCCCGGGCGGGGCCGGGGAGGGCGACGTCCGCCATCGCGGTGGCGATGGCCGCGAGCCCCTCCCGCCATCCCGGCCTGGGCCATTCCACCGCGCGCAACGGGACCCGCGAGGGCAGGCCGCGGGCGGGAGAGGGGACGCCCCGGGGAAGGGCCGCCACCTGGGCCCGGCACAATGCGGCCATGGCTTCGAGGAAGTCGCCGGCGGCGTGGCCCGGAGCCAGCTCCTGGAAGCGCTCCGCCCGCCGGGCGAAGAGCCCGGCCGGCCGGGGCAGGCGCAGCAGGACGATCTCGCCGGGCGAAGGGCCCGGCCCGGCGAGGTCGGAGCCGCTCATTCCTTGCCCGCCACCTCGCGGTACCAGCCGGGGTGGTGGTACTGGGCCCAGGCCCGGGTGACCGTGCCGCGCACCATGGCCCGGATCGACCCACGGGTCCAGTAGGCGGCGTACCAGTGGATGCCGATGCCCACGAACATCACGAAGGCCGCGATGGCGTGGAGGATCCCGGCCAGCCGGCGCGCCCAGGCCGGGAAGTAGGGCGCGAACCAGGGCTGCCACAGCACGATGCCGGTGACGAGGAGCACGGCGATGAGGGGCACCATCGACCAGAACATGAGCTTCTGGCCGGCGTTGTACTTGCCGGTGCCCTCCGGCGAGTGGGTCTCGAGCCGCATGTAGGCCGTCATGTGCTTGCGCCACTCGGTATCGGCCGGGAGCCACTTGTTGTCGGCCCAGACCCAGGAGGCGTACTGGTAGAAGAGGACGGCCAGCAGCACCCCCGCCAGCGGGTGCAGCCAGCGCATGAACTGGCCGCCGCCGAAGAGGAACGAGAGCCAGAAGAAGGTGGGGTGGAAGAGCGCCAGGCCGGAGAGGAACAGGAAGAGGAACACCACCGCCACGATCCAGTGGCTGAGCCGCTCCCCGGGCGTGTGGCGGACGATGAGGTCGCTCTTCTCGGCCATGGTCAGGCCTCCTTCCCGTCTTCGCCCGGGACCTGGTTCGGACCGTGGCGCATGTAGTGGAGGATCCCGGCCACGGCCACCGAGAACATGGTGATCACGCCCAGGGCGCGGGCCACGCCGGAGCGCCAGATCGCGACCAGGGGCGCCACGCTCGGATCCTTGGGCAGGCCGTAGGCCTCGGGCCGGTCGCCGTGCGGTAGCACGAAGACGACGTGGGTGCCGCCGACCCCGGCCGGGTCGTAGACCGCAGCCTTGGCGAAGCCGCGCTCGCGCAGGTCGCCGAGTCGCTCCTGCGCCTGGAAGAGCATGTCCTCCTTGGAGCCGAAGTGAAGCGCGCCGGTTGGGCAGGTCTTGATGCAGGCCGGCTCGAGCCCGACCGAGACGCGGTCCGAGCAGAGCGTGCACTTGTAGACCTTGGCGTCCTCCTTGCGCAGGCGCGGGATGTTGAAGGGGCAGCCCGAGATGCAGTAGCCGCAGCCGATGCAGCTCTCCTCGTGGAAGTCGACGATGCCGTTGGTGTACTGCACGATGGCGCCCGGGGCCGGGCAGGCCTTGAGGCAGCCGGGGTCGGAGCAGTGGAGGCAGCCGTCCTTGAGGATGAGCCACTGCAGGCTGCCCTCGATCTGCTCCTCGTAGAAGCGCATCAAGGTCCAGGTCTGGTCGTCGAGGTCTCGGGGGTTCGTGTAGAGCCCCTCGTTGACCCCGACCTCCCCGCGCAGGTCGTTCCACTCCATGCAAGCGGCCTGGCAGGCCTTGCAGCCGATGCAGCGCGAGACGTCGATGAGCTTGGCCACCTCCAGCGTCGAGCGGGCCGACGGGCCCCGGGAGGTGCTGGCCGAGCGGTTCTTGATGTCGAGTGACTGGAGAGCCATGGCGTTCTCCTAGGCCTTCTCGACGTTGACGAGGAACGCCTTGAACTCGGGGGTCTGGATGTTGGCGTCGCCCACGAACGGCGTGAGGGTGTTCACCAGGGGCCCCGCCTTGGTGAGCCCTTCGAAGCCCCAGTGGATGGGGATGCCCACGGTATGGACCGACTTGCCCTGGATCTGGAGAGTCTGGATGCGCTTGGTGATCAAGGCCTTGGCCTTGATCTGCCCGCGTTTCGAGCGCACCAGCACTTGGTCGCCCTGGCGGATGCCCTTCTCCTTGGCAAGCCCCTCGCCGATCTCCACGAACATCTCGGGCTGGAGCACCGCCGAGATGCGGGTGTGCTTCGACCAAAAGTGGAAGTGCTCGGTGAGGCGGTAGGTGGTGGCGACGTATGGGAACTCCTTGGCGGTGCCGAACCTCTCCCGGTCTCCCTTGTAGACCCGGGCCGCCGGATTCGAGAGCGCTCGCGGCTCCTTGGGCGACAGCGGGTTCTTCTCGAGCGGCGTCTCGAAAGGCTCGTAGTGCTCGGGGAAGGGCCCGTCGGTCATGGCCGGCGCCCACAGGCGCGCCACGCCCTCCGGGGTCATGATGAACGGGCCGACCCCCTCGCTGGGAGCCGCGTCCGGCCGCATGTCGGGCACGTCGGCGCCGGCCCACTTGGTGCCGGTCCAGGCCAGGTACTTGCGCTTCGGATCCCAGGGCTTCCCGGAGGGGTCGGCCGAGGCGCGGTTGTAGAGGATCCGGCGGTTGACCGGCCAGTTCCAAGCCCAGCCGGGCGTGACGCCGAGCCCGGTGGGGTCGGAGGCGTCGCGGCGGCCCATCATGTTGCCGGCCTGCGTCCAGCTGCCGCAGTAGATCCAGTTGCCGCAGGCCGTGGTGCCGTCGGCCTGGAGGTGCGCGAACGTGGCGAGCTGTTCGCCTTCCCTGGCCAGGAACTTGGTCGGATCCTTGGGGTCGGGGATGTCGGCGAGCGCCTTGCCGTTGAACTCCCGCGCGATCTCCTCCGGCTTCGGCTGGCTCGGGATGAGGTGTGGCCAGGAGAGGTTCAGGATCGGCTCGGGGAGCGCCCCGCCCTCCTTGGCGTAGAGGGCCCTCACCCTGAGGAAGAGGTCGGCCATGATGTCGACGTCGTTCCGCGCCTCGCCCGGCGGCTCCGCTCCCTTGTAGTGCCACTGGAGCCAGCGCCCGGAGTTGGTGAGCGAGCCGTCCTCCTCGGCGAAGCAAGTCGAGGGCAGGCGGAAGACCTCCGTCTGGATCTTGGAGGGATCGACGGGGTTGAGCTCGCCGACGTTCTTCCAGAAGGAGCTCGTCTCGGTGGGGAGCGGGTCGATGGTGACGAGGTACTTGAGCTTGGAGAGGCCGTCGAGGAGCTTGGCCTTGTCGGGTACCGACGCCAGCGGGTTGAAGCCCTGGCAGAAGTACCCGTTCATCTTGCCCTGGTACATGAGCTCGAAGGCCGCCATGATGTCGTAGGGCTTGTCGTTCTTCGGGAGCCAGTCGTAGCCGAAGTCGTTCTCCTTGGTGGCCGCCTTCCCGTACCAGGCCTTGAGCAGCGAGATGAACCACTTCGGCGTGTTCTGCGGGAAGTTCATCTGGTTCGGGCGCAGGGCCTTGGGCGTTCGCTTCTCCAGGAACGTCTTGAGGTCGGGCTCCGCCTCGGTAGGGAGCCCGATGTAGCCAGGCAACAGGTGGCTCATCACGCCCAGGTCGGTGAGGCCCTGGATGTTGGAGTGGCCGCGGAGCGCGTTCAGTCCGCCGCCGGGCATGCCCATGTTGCCGAGCAGCAGCTGGATCATCGCCATGGCGCGGATGTTCTGGGAGCCGACCGAGTGCTGCGTCCAGCCGAGCGCGTAGAGGTTGGTCATCACCCGGTCGGGCGCCGCGGTGGTGGCGATGGTCTCGCAGATCTTGAGGAATAGATCTTTCTTCACGCCGGTCACGCCTTCGACCACCTCGGGCGTGTAGCGCGCGTAGTGCCTCTTCATCTGCTGAAGGACGCAGCGGGGGTCCTGCATGGTCATGTCGACCTTGGCGAACCCATCCTTGTCGAGCTCATAGCCCCAGCTCGCCTTGTCGTAGCTCCTCTTCTCCGCGTTGTAGCCGGAGAAGAGGCCCTCCTGGAACTGATAGTCCTCCTTCAGGAGGAACGGCGCGTTGGTGTACGCCTTCACGTACTCGTGCTGGATCTTGTCCTTCTCCAGGAGGTAGTGGATGACGCCGCCCAGGAAGGCGATGTCCGTGCCCGGGCGGATCTGCGCGAAAGTGTCGGCCACCGCCGCGGTCCGGGTGAAGCGCGGGTCGACCACGATGAGCCTCGCCTTGTTCTTGATCTTCGCCTCGATGACCCACTTGAACCCGCAGGGGTGGGCCTCGGCGGGGTTGCCGCCCATCACCAGGACCACGTCGGCGTTCTTGATGTCGACCCAGTTGTTGGTCATCGCGCCACGGCCGAACGTCGGGGCCAGACCGGCCACCGTGGGGCCGTGTCAGACACGTGCCTGGTTGTCGATGGCGGTCATCCCCATGGCGCGCAGGATCTTGACCGTCAGGTAGCCCGTCTCGTTGGAGGAGGCGGAGGCGGCGAGGAACCCGGCGGTGAGCCAACGATTCACGGTGACGCCACTGGCGTTCTTCTGGACGAGGTTCTTGTCGCGGTCGTCCTTCACGAGCCGCGAGATGCGGTCGAGCGCCCAGTCCCAGGAGACGCGCTTCCACTCGGAGGTGCCTGGGGCGCGGTACTCGGGGTACTTGAGACGGTGCGGGCTGTGCACGAAGTCGAGGAGGCCGGCGCCCTTGGGGCACAGGGTGCCGCGGTTCACCGGGTGGTCCGGGTCGCCCTCGATGTGGATGATCTCGGTCTGGGCGTTCTTGGACTTGTCGCCCAGGCCGTACATGATGACGCCGCAGCCCACCGCGCAGTAGGGGCAGGTGTTGCGCGTCTCGCTGGTGTGCGCCAGCTTGAAGGCCCTTACTTCCGCCAGGGCCTTGCTGGGCGAGAAGCCCATCGCTGCCAGCGTGGTCGCGCCGATGCCCGATGCGGAGAACTTGAGAAAACCGCGTCGCGTGAGATTCATTCCCGACCTCCGGTGCGCGAAACGCTAGCACCCTGGATCGCCCGAAAGAAAGCGACCCCCCTGCCCCCGCTTGGGGCGCGCCGGATCCATTTGTGGGGCCCAGAAGACGGGATTTGCCCGGTGCGTCATGGCAGCCGCGTTTCGCCCGCCAGGCCGGGGGCCCGGACTGGGGGGCGGGGCTGTTCAGCGCCGCCCCGCCTCGGCTAAAAGGATGGTCCGCTTCCCGAGCCGACAGCCGCGATGGATCCCCACGTCATCCTCGAGACCCGAAACCTGACCAAGGACTTCCGCGGCTTCGTGGCCGTGAGCGACGTCTCCCTGAAGGTGAGGCGCGGGAGTATCCACGCCCTCATCGGGCCCAATGGCGCCGGCAAGACCACGGTCTTCAACCTCCTCACCAAGTTCCACGCCCCCTCGGCCGGCCGCATCTACTTCAAGGATCAGGACATCACCGGCGACAAGCCCTCCGACGTGGCGCGCAAGGGCATGGTGCGCTCGTTCCAGGTGTCGGCCGTCTTCCCAAACCTCACGGTGCTGGAGAACGTGCGGGTGGCGCTGCAGCGGCCCCTCGGCACCTCCTTCCATTTCTGGCGCTCCGACGCCACCCTGCGCGTGCTCCACGACCGCGCCGCCGAGCTGCTCGAGTCCGTGGACCTGGCGTCTTTCCGGGACACGGTGGCGGTGGAGCTGCCCTACGGGCGCAAGCGGGCGCTGGAGATCGCCACCACCCTGGCCCTCGACCCGGAGATGCTCCTCCTCGATGAGCCCATGGCCGGGATGGGGCACGAGGACGTGGGGAGGGTGGTGGAGCTCATCCGGCGCGTGGCCCGCGACCGCACCGTCCTCATGGTGGAGCACAACCTCTCGGTGGTGGCCGACCTGTGCCAGACCATCACCGTGCTGCAGCGCGGCTCGATCCTGGCCGAGGGGAGCTACGCCGAGGTGTCGAGGAACCCGCAGG
>DASRTO010000230.1:0-2162 GCA_035655915.1 Anaeromyxobacteraceae bacterium | reverse complement strand
TGGTGGCCCGCCCGCCTCGAGCCCCGGCCCACTACCGCGCCTTGCTGGGCCGATTCCGCGACATCGTGCACCTCACCGTGGAGGTCCACCCGGACTCCGCGCCGTGAGGGCCGCCTCCCCGCCGATTGGCGCTACCCGCGTCCATCCGGCGAGGCCGGCTTCCGCGCCGAGATTCGCTCCACGATCCCGACTTCGACCTCTCGCACTCCTCGACCTGGAACGCCTCGGCGGCCAGCAGCTCGAGCGGCTCGCGGACGAGTGATCGCCCTCCAGCCACACCGCCACCGGATCGCCGTAGAGCAGAAGGTTCCTCCCCGTCCCGATCGAGATCTCGAGCACCTCGCCGCGGGCCCGCGAGCACACCCATTCGCGCCCCCCGGCGAAGAGGAGCCGCTCCGGGAGCCGCACCTTCTCCAGGTCATCGCCTTCGTGATCCAGGCCCGACCCAGGGTGGCGGCGGCCGCGGGCCGGCGCTAACGAAATGGCATCGTGAGCCGCGCTCCCATCGTCGACCACGACACGGCCGCCCCGTTCCGGGAGAGCGCCCCGCTCATCGCCGGCCGGCGGGCCGAGGGCATCCTCTCCGTCGAGATGCAGGCCGCGGCGCTCCTCGCCATGTCGCGCGCCCTGCGAAGGCCGGTGACCTGCCTGGCCCACGTCACCAACGCGATGGCCACCCGGCCCGACGACTTCGAGAAGGGCGGGCACGGCGGCCAGGAGGAGGCGCTCGAGCTGTGCGCCCGAGTGCTGGCCGCCGCCGTGGACCACGCCCGCTCGGGCAGCGCCGAGGAGGGCCGGAGGCAGCCATGACCGAGAGGCCGATCTACCTGGACTTCAACGCCAGCACGCCGCTGGCCCCCGAGGTGGTCGAGGCGATGCGGCCGTACCTCGCCGAGCACTTCGGCAACCCCTCGAGCCACCACTTCGCCGGGGCGCCGGCCAAGGCGGCCGTGGAGCGGGCCCGCGGCCAGGTCGCCGCCCTGCTCGGCTGCGCCCCCGACGAGGTGGTCTTCACGAGCGGCGGGACCGAGTCGAACAACCACGCGCTGAAGGGCGTCTTCTTCGCCAACCGTGAGCGGGGCGACCACATCGTGACCAGCGCCGTCGAGCATCCGGCGGTCCTCCAGCCGCTCCGCTTCCTGGAGACGCTGGGAGCCAAGGTGACGGTACTGCCCGTCGATCGGCTCGGCCGCGTCGACCCCGGGGAGGTTCGCCGGGCGCTCACGCCGCGCACCATCCTGGTCAGCGTCATGCACGCCAACAACGAGGTGGGCGTGGTGCAGCCCATCGCGGAGATCGCGGCCATCGCCAGGGCGGCGCGGGTCCTGGTGCACATCGACGCCGCCCAGAGCGTGGGCAAGATCGCGACGCGGGTGGGCGAACTGGGGGTGGACCTCCTCTCCGTGGCCGGGCACAAGCTCTACGCTCCCAAGGGCGTGGGAGCCCTGTTCATCCGGCGCGGGACGAGGATCGACCCCGTCATGCACGGCGCCGGCCACGAGCAGGGCCGGCGCGCCGGCACCGAGAACGTGCTGCTCGACGTCGGCATCGGCGCGGCGTGCCAGGTGGCGGGCCGGTGGATCGGGATGCCGGCCGTCCGGGCGCTCCGCGACCGCTTCGAGGCGCACCTGAAGGAACGGTTCGGGGAGAGGCTCACCGTGAACGGCGCCGGCGCCGAGCGCCTGCCCAACACCGCGAGCGTGAACTTCGTCGGCCAGGTCGGGGCCGAGGTCCTGGCGCGCCTCCCCGGGCTGGCCGCCTCTACCGGCTCGGCCTGCCACGCCGGCTCGGTCGAGCTCTCCCCGGTCCTCGCCGCGATGCGGGTGCCGCCCTCGGAGGGGATGGGGGCCGTCCGCTTCAGCCTCGGCCGCACCACGACGTGGGACGAGCTGGAGCACGTGCTGCGGAGCCTCGATGGCACGCCCGCCGACCGCGGCAGGCGGTAGGGCGGCGCTGGCCACTGCCGACCGCCCCTCGGCGCGGCGGCCCGCCGCTACGGCAGGCCGGAGAGGCCGTTCCTCATCTTCCAGAGGAAGTAGCGCTCGAACCCCAGCTTCAGCCACCTCGCCCAGACCGCCTTCTTCGTGTACGAGGTCTGGCGCGGCGGCAGGACCGGGTAGCCTTTCATCATGGCGGCGGTCCTTCCCATGTCCATGAGGCAC
>DASRTO010000229.1:0-10296 GCA_035655915.1 Anaeromyxobacteraceae bacterium | reverse complement strand
CGGGGGCAGGCGCAACCGCGAGTCGAGCACCACCCGGATGGGGTCGCGCCCCCGCCCTTCGGGGAGCCGGGTGGTGAGGCGCGGGTCGTCGGCGCGGGCGGTCCCGGCGCCAACCAGGACCGCGTCGGCCCGGTCGCGCAGCCGGTGGGCCCGGGCGCGGGCCTCCGGCCCGGTCACCCAGCGCGAGTCGCCCCCGGCAGCGGCGATCTTGCCGTCGAGCGTGACCGCCGCCTTGAGGGTCACGTGGGGCCGGCCGGCGGTGATGAAGCGGAGCCACTCGGCGTTCACGGCGTCGCACTCGGCGCGCAGCACCCCCGGCACCACCCGCACCCGGGCGCGGCGGAGGCGCCGCAGCCCCTGGCCGATCACCAGCGGGTTCGGGTCGCGCGAGCCCACGAACACCCGCCGCACCCCGGCCTCGATGATGGCCAGGCTGCAGGGCGGCGTCCGCCCCCAGTGGTTGCAGGGCTCCAGGGTAGTGTAGAGGTCGGCGCCCCGGGCGCGGGCCCCGGCGCGGCGGATGGCCACCACCTCGGCGTGGGGGGCGCCGGCCCGGGCGTGGTGACCGCGGGCCACCACCCGGCCGTTCCGCACCAGCACCGCGCCCACCGCCGGGTTGGGGCTGGTGCGCCCCAGGCCGCGGCGCGCCTCGCGCAGGGCCAGGCGCATGAAGAACTCGGCCACCGCCCGATCGAAGAGCGCGGCGCGCTCGCGACGGCGGCGGGGGAGCTTCGCCCGGGAACGCCGGGCGCGGGCGACCAGGCGCATCATTTCCGGCGGGCCAGCCCCTCCAGCTCGGTCATGAACTCCGCCACGTCCCGGAAGTCGCGGTAGACCGAGGCGAAGCGCACGTAGGCCACCGGGTCCAGCGCCTTGAGCCGCGCCACCACCGTCTCGCCGATGACGGCGGAGGGGATCTCCTTCTCCCCCGATTCTTGAAGTCTGCGCTCCACCGCGGCCACGATCTCCTCGATCTGCTCGGCCGAGACCGGGCGCTTGCGGCAGGCGATGTGGAGCCCCTCCACGATCTTCTTGCGGTCGAAGGGCTCGCGGCGGCCGTCCTTCTTCACCACCTGCGGCAGGATCTCCTCGATGCGCTCGTAGGTGGTGAAGCGCCGTCCGCAACCCAGGCACTCGCGCCGCCGCCGCGTCGCCTGCCCCTCCTGGGCCTCGCGCGAGTCGACGACCCGATCCTCCAGGTGGCCGCAGTAGGGGCAGCGCATGGGCCGGCCCGGGGGCTAGAGGCGATCCTGGTACATGGGGAAGTGCGCGCACAGGTCGCGCACCTCGCCCCGCACCTGCCCGAGCACCCGCTCGTCCGAAGGCGCGTCGAGCACCCGCCCGATGAGCCGCGCCACCAGGGTCAACTCGCGCGTCCCCATGCCGCGGGTGGTGAGCGCCGGGGTCCCCACCCGGATCCCCGAGGTGGTCATGGGCTTCTCCGGGTCCCAGGGGATCATGTTCTTGTTGACGGTGATGCCGGCCTTGCCGAGCGCCTCCTCGGCCACCTTGCCGGTGAGCTTCTTGGGCCGGAGGTCGAGCAGGATGAGGTGGGTGTCGGTGCCGCCGGAGACGAGCCGCAGCCCGGCGGCCTTGAGCCCCTCGGCCAGCACCTGGGCGTTCTCCAGGATGCGCCGCTGGTAGTCGCGGAAGGCGGGCTGGAGCGCCTCCTGCAGGGCCACCGCCTTGGCGGCGACGACGTGCTCGAGCGGCCCTCCCTGGGTGCCCGGGAAGATCTGGGAGTTCACCGCCCTGGCATACGGCTCCTGGCACAGGATCATGCCGCCCCGGGGGCCGCGCAGGGTCTTGTGGGTAGTGGTGGTGACGATCTCGGCGTGGGGCACCGGGCTGGGGTGCAGCCCCACCGCCACCAGCCCGGCGATGTGGGCCATGTCCACCACCAGCGCCGCCCCCACCGAGCCGGCGATCTCGGCGAACCGGTCGAAGTGGAGCGTGCGCGGGTAGGCGCTGGCCCCCACCACCAGGATCCTCGGCTTGTGCTCGCGGGCGAGGCGGGCCACCTCGTCCATGTCCACCGTCTCGTCCTCCCGGCGGAGGCCGTAGGGGACGATCTTGAAGAGCCGGCCGGAGAAGTTGACCGGCGAGCCGTGGGTGAGGTGCCCGCCGAAGTTGAGGCTCATGGCGAGCAGGGTGTCGCCCGGCTGGGCCAGGGCGAAGTAGGCCGCCATGTTGGCCTGCGAGCCGGAGTGCGGCTGGACGTTGGCGTGCTCGGCGCCGAAGAGCTTCCGGGCGCGGTCGATGGCCAGCTGCTCCACCCGGTCCACCACCTCGCAGCCGCCGTAGTAGCGCTTGCCCGGGTATCCTTCGGCGTACTTGTTGGTGAGGGTCGAGCCGAGCGCCTCCAGCACCGCCGGGGAGACGAAGTTCTCGCTGGCGATGAGCTCGAGGCCCTCCGCCTGGCGCCGCGTCTCCTGCCGAATGAGGCGGTCGATGTCGGGGTCGGCCTCCGCGAGGCGCTGCATGGGCATCATGGGGCGGGGCTCCTGCCGCAAAGGAGACGGCTACATATCGCGCCCAAACCCACCGGGCAACGGGGTTCCGCGGCCGGGAGAGGGCGCTCGGATGCCTCGGAAGCCGTGGAGCGTGCGGGCCTCGACCGCGGCCGGATCACGCCGCCGGGCGGAAGGGCCGGTACACCGGCACCACGTAGGGCCCCTCGGGGACGACCGCCACCCGAGGGTCGCCGCTCCGGCGCACCGACTCCAGCACCGCCGCCTCCACCGACTCGACGCAGCGCACGCCGGTCAGGGCGCGGTCGGCCGGGGACAGCGCCCCCGAATACAGGTGGATGTGGGCCTGCCCCATGGGCTTCAGCTGCATCTGGGTCTGCCACTCGTCCACGTCGGCGAAGGCCTTGCCGTGGATGTCTCGCAGGAAGCCTTCCGGGCCCATCCCGAGGAGGCGCCGCTGCGCCTCGACGTACTCGCGCGACCCCATCCCCTCGGCGCACTCCGAGGCCACCACCAGGTCGGCCCCGGGCTCGAGGATGTCCATGGGCGCCACCATCCCCTTCACGGTCTGGTAGTAGGTCCGGTCGAGTGGGTGGCCGGCGGCGCTGGTGACCACGGTGTGGAAGCGGCGGGGCACCGGCACCACCGCGAAGCGCTCCACGAAGGCGACCGCCTCGGCGTGGCTCCGCAGGAGCTCGCCGAAGTTCACGAAGGAGGGGCGCCGCCGTTCGTCGATGACGGCGTTCACCGCCAGCACCCGGCCCAGCATGCCGGCGATGGCCAGCTGCTCCTCGTGCAGCGGGTTCCCCTGGAGCACGCAGTTCCCGGCGCGCGGGTGGGCCATGAAGCGCGCGGCGTGGAAGGTGGTGATGGTCTCCCGGTGCGCCACCCCGGGGGCGATCACCTTCCGGCCGCCGGAGTAGCCGGCCATGAAGTGCGGCTCCACCAGCCCGGTCGCGATCTTGACGTCGGCCTCGACGAGCCGCCGGTCGAGCTTCACCGGCGTGCCGAGGCGGGTCCGCCCCAGGTCCACATGGGCGGCGTCGTCCCGGGCGTCGTGGTTCTCGACCCGCACCGTGGAGAGCACCCATCGGTCGCCGATCACCTCCTCCAGCTCCGCCCCCAGGTTGGGGCGGTGCAGCCCGGTGGCCACCAGCACGGTGATCCGCGAGGGGTCGATGCCGGCGGCCACGAGGCGCCGCACCAGCGGCGGGAGGATCAGCCCGTTGGGGACCGGGCGGGTGAGGTCGCAGACCAGGATGCAGGCGCTGCGGCGGCCTCGCGCCTCCTCCTCCAGCGGGCGGGCCGCCACCGGCCGGCGCAGGGCCTGCTCCACCGCCGCGGCCGGGTCGGGGAGGAGCTGGATGGGGGGCTTGCGGACCACCGTGACCTCGAGGTGGTCCGGGAGCCGCACCGCCAGGCCGCCTCGGCCGTATGGGAGCTCGACCTGCACGCCGCCAGCATAGCAGGCGGCACGGCCGGGGGCCGGCCGGGGACCCGCCCGGGAGGGCTACTCCTCCATCGCCTTGATCTTGTCGACCCGGCGCTGGTGCCGCCCGCCCTCGAAGGGCTGGGAGAGGAACGCGGCCACCACCCCGCCGGCCAGCCCGGCGCCCAGCACCCGCTCTCCCATGCAGAGCACGTTGGCGTCGTTGTGGGCCCGGGCCATGCGCGCCTGGTACTCGCTGGTGCAGTTGGCGGCCCGCACTCCCTTCACCTTGTTGGCGGAGATGGACATGCCGATCCCGGTGCCGCACACCAGCACCCCGAAGCGGGCCCGGCCCGAGGCCACCGCCTCCGCCACCTGCCGGGCGTAGTCCGGGTAGTCGACGCTGTCGCGGGTGAAGGGCCCGAGGTCGTCCACCTCGAAGCCTTTCTCGCGCGCCACCCGGACCGCCTCGGCGCGCAGGCCCAGGCCGGCGTGGTCGGAGCCGAAGATCACCTTGTCGGCCATGTGCCACCTCGAGGATCGCGCGCGGCGCCGGCTCCAGGCTTCTGGCCCCAGGCTCCGGCAGGAAGCCTACTGCGCGGCTGGCCCAGGCCGGAAGCCCTGAGCCTGCAACCCGTCACACCCGCTTGAAGGCGATGACGGCGTTGGTGCCCCCGAACCCGAAGCTGTTGGACAGGACCGCCTCCACCCGCTTCTGGCGGGCCTGGTTGGGGATGACGTCCAGATCGCAGGCCGGGTCCTGTGCCTCCACGTTGCTGGTGGGGGGAAGCTCCCCGCGGTGCAGCGCCAGGACGGAGAACACCGCCTCGGCGCCGCCGGCCGCGCCGAGCATGTGGCCGGTCATCGACTTGGTGGAGGAGACCATGAGGCCGCGGCGAGCCCAGTCGCCGAAGACGGTCTTGACCGCCTGGCACTCCTCCACGTCGCCCTGCGGGGTGGAGGTGCCGTGGGCGTTGACGTAGCCGACCTGCTCGGGCGCCAGCCCCGCGTCCTGCATGGCCAGGCGCATGGCGCGCGCGCCCCCCTCACCGCCGGGCGAGGGGGCGGTGACGTGGTGGGCGTCGCAGCTGGCGCCGTAGCCGGCCACCTCGGCGTAGACCCGCGCCCCACGCTTGCGGGCGTGCTCCCACTCCTCGAGGATCAGCAGGCCGGCGCCCTCGGCGGCCACGAAGCCGTCCCGGTCCTTGTCGAAGGGGCGGCTGGCCTTCTCCGGGGCGTCGTTCCGCTCCGACAGGGCCCGGGCGGCGCAGAACCCGCCGACCCCGAGCGGGGTGATGGTCGCCTCGCACCCGCCGGCCACCATGACGTCGGCCATGCCGCGCTGGATGTAGATGAAGGCGTCGCCGATGGAGTGGTTGCCGGTGGCGCAGGCCGAGACCGGCGAGAAGTTGGGCCCCTTCATCCCGTAGCGCAGGGCGACCTGCCCCGGCGCCAGGTTGATGATCAGGCTGGGGATGAAGAACGGGCCGATGCGCTTCACCCCCTTTTCGCGCAGGATCTGCTCGTTCTCCTCGATGGTGGCCAGGCCGCCGATGCCGGCGCCGATGATGGCGCCGACCCGCTCCGGATCCTCCCGGGCCATGTCGAGTCCGGCGTCCTTCACCGCCATGTCGCCGGCCGCCAGGGCGAACTGGATGAAGCGGTCGTTCCGGCGGGCCTCCTTCTTCTCCATGAAGCGCTCGGGCTCGAAGCCCTTCACCTCGCCCGCGATGCGCGTGGGGAAGGTGGAGGCGTCGAAAAGGGTGATGGGGCCGATGCCGCTCCGCCCCGCCACGATCCCCTTCCAGGACTCCTCGACACCGATCCCCACCGGGCTCAGCAGGCCCAGTCCGGTGATCACCACTCGCCGCTGCGACATGCTCCCGCCTCCGTTGCGCTCCGCGGCGCGGACCCCCCGGGGGCCCCGCGCCCCGGCAGCCGCGCCCCGCTCCGCCGCTACTTCTTGTGGGTGTTGATGTAGTTGATGGCGTCCTGGACGGTCTTGATGTTCTCGGCCTCCTCGTCGGGGATCTCCACCTCGAACTCCTCCTCCATGGCCATCACCAGCTCGACGATGTCCAGCGAGTCGGCGCCCAGGTCCTCGATGAAGCTCGAGGTGGCCTTGATCTCCTCCTCGGAGACGCCCAGCTGCTCGGCGATGATGCCCTTCACCTTCTGCTCCACGTTGCCAGCCGTCATGTTGCCTCCTCCGTCGGGGTCGAGGGCCCGTCCGGGCCTCGCCGTCACATGTACATGCCGCCGTTCACCCGGACGACCTCTCCGGTCACGTACGCCGCCTTGTCGCTCGCCAGCCAGGCCACGCAGTCGGCGACGTCCTGCGCCGTGCCGAGCCGGGCGAGCGGGATCATCTCCATCAGCTTCTGCCGGGCGGCCTCCGGGAGCGCCGCCGTCATGTCGGTGTCGATGAAGCCCGGGGCCACCGCGTTGACGCGGATGTGGCGCGAGGCCAGCTCTCGTGCCACCGACTTGGTGAGGCCGATGAGGCCGGCCTTGGCGGCGGCGTAGGCCGCCTGGCCGGGGTTGCCCATCTCCCCCACCACCGAGGTGAGGTTCACGATGGCCCCGCCCCGCTGCTTCATCATGGGGCGGGTGGCGGCGCGGGTGAGGTTGAAGGCCCCGGTGAGGTTCACGTCCAGCTGCCGCCTCCAGTCCTCGTCCTTGACCCGCATCACCAGCTGGTCCATGGCGATGCCGGCGTTGTTGACGAGCACGTGCAGCCCGCCCATCTCGGCCACCACCTCGTCCACCGCCTTCTGGCAGGCGGCCGGGTCGGCCACGTCGAAGCGGTAGAGGCGGCAGCGGCCGGAGCCGGCCTGCTCGCACAGGTCGAGCGCCTCCTTGGCGGCCGTATCGTTCCCGGCGTAGTTCAGGGCCACGCTGGCGTGCCCCTGCGCCAGGGTCACGGCGATGGCCCGCCCGATGCCGCGCGAGGCGCCGGTGACCAGGGCGGTCTTCCCCTTGAAGTCGTACATGGCCTGTCAGCCCCCCGAGAGCGCCGCCAGGGTCTTCTCCAGCGAGGCGCGGTCCTCGACGTTCACCACCTCCACCTCGCGGGCGATGCGCTTGACCAGCCCGGAGAGGACCCGCCCCGGCCCCACCTCCACCATGCTCGTCACCCCCAGGCGGACCAGCTCCTCGACGCACTCGATCCACCGCACCGGCGCGGTCACCTGCTCCAGGAGGAGCGGCACCACCCGGGCGGTCTCGCGGTTGGCCTTGGCCTCGACGTTGGTCACCACCGGCACCGTCGGCTGGCGCCAGGCGATCCCCGCGAGCACCGCCTGGAGCCGCGGCTTCACCGGGGCCATGAGGGCGCAGTGGAAGGGGGCGCTCACCGGAAGGGGCAGGACCCTCCTGGCGCCGGCCTCCTTGAGCTTCTCGCCGGCTTGGGCCACCGCGGCGGCGTCGCCGGCGATGACGGTCTGGGCCGGCTCGTTGTAGTTGGCCGGCGACACCACCTTGCCGGTGGCGGCCTCCACCGACTCGCAGATGGCCTTGACCCGGCCCGGCTCGAGCCCCAGCACCGCCGACATGGCCCCCTGGCCGGCCGGCACCGCCTCCTGCATGAAGGCGCCGCGGGCGCGTACCGCCCGGGCCGCGTCGGGGGCGGAGACGGCGCCGGCCGCCACCAGCGCCGAGTACTCGCCCAGCGAGTGGCCGGCCACCAGGTCCGGGGCGATGCCGCGCCTCGCCAGCACCGCCGCCGCCGCCGCCGAGACCGCCAGGATGGAGGGCTGGGTGTTGGCGGTGAGCTTGAGCTTCTCCTCCGGCCCCTGGAAGCACAGGGCGGATAGCTTCTCGCCCAGGGCGGCGTCCACGGACTCGAAGACCGCCCGAGCCTCGGGGAAGGCGTCGTGGAGGTCGCGGCCCATGCCGGTCGCCTGCGACCCCTGTCCCGGGAAGATGAAGGCGAGCTTGCCCAAAGAGGGCCTCCTACCAGAGGTGCAGGGCGCTGCCCCAGGCCATGCCGCCGCCCATGGCCATCATGAGGATGAGGTCGCCGGGCTTGAACCAGCCGGCGCGGTTGGCCTCGTCGAGGGTCATGGGCACGCTCGCCGACGAGGTGTTGCCATACTTCTCCAGGTTCATCCAGCACTTCTCGGGCGGGATGGCGAGGCGCTCCAGGGTGGAGTCGAGGATGCGCTTGTTGGCCTGGTGGGCGATGACGTGGGTGACGTCCCTGGGCTGCAGGCCGTTGGCGGCCAAGGCCTCGCGCGAGACCTCCTCCAGCGCCCGCACCGCCACCTTGTAGACCTCGCGGCCGTTCATCTTGATGGTGGCCAGGTTCTCGTCCACCACCTTCTGCGAGCAGGGCAGGCGCGAGCCGCCGCCGGGCATGTTCAGAATGGACCACAGGGAACCGTCGGTGTGCAGGTGGGTCGAGAGCAGGCCGCGGTTCGGGTCGTGGGTGGGCACCAGCACCATGGCCCCGGCGCCGTCGCCGAAGAGGATGCAGGTGTTGCGGTCCTTCCAGTCGGTGACGCGGGTGAGGACCTCCACCCCCACCACCAGCGCCGCCCGGGAGACGCCGGTGCAGACGAAGCGGTCGGCCACCGCCAGGGCGTAGAGCGAGCCGGCGCAGGCCGCCGAGACGTCGAAGGCGAAGGCCTTCTTGTTGTGCAGGTGGGCCTGGAGCATGGCCGCCGCCGAGGGGAACGGCATGTCGGGAGTGATGGTCCCCACCACGATGAGGTCCACGTCCTCGGCGCGGATGCCCGCCATCTTGAGGGCCTTGTGGGCCGCCTTGAGGGCCAGGTCGCTGGAGGCCTCGCTCTCGGCGGCGACGTGCCGCTCCCGGATGCCGGTGCGCTCGCGGATCCACTGGTCGTTGGTGTCGACCATCCGCTCCAGGTCGGCGTTGGTGAGGACCTTCTCGGGGACGTAGCTCCCGGTCCCGACGATGAGCGATCGCATCGGCTCTCCTCCTCCGGTCAAGCGTTGGAGTTGTCGCGCTCGCGGCCCATGGTCTGGCCGGGATGCTCGCCCGTCTGCACCACCTCCGCCGCGTGGTGGACGCAGATGGGCGGGCTCAGAAAGGTCAGGCGCCCTCGGTGACCTGGCGGCCCTTGTAGTGGCCGCAGGAGGGGCAGGCGCGGTGCGGCAGCACCGGCTCGCGGCACTTGGGGCAGAGGATGACGTTCTGGGGCCTGAGCTTGAAGTTGGCCGCCCGGCGGCGGTTGCGCCGCATGACGCTGGTGCGCTTCTTGGGGGTGCCCACGGGACGCTCCTTCGGGAAGGGGACCGTTATTGCCGCTTGAGCTTCTCGAGCCCCGCCCAGCGCGGGTCGGGGACGCGCCGGTCGCAACCGCACTCGCGCTCGTTCAGGTTCTGCCCGCAGACCGGACACAGGCCCTTGCAGCTCTCCCGGCACACCGGGTAGGCGGGGAGCGACAGCAGGATCTGCTCGCGCAGGATGGGGTCGAGGTCGATGACCTTGCCGTGGTAGCGCTCCTCGTCGGCCTCCTCGGCCCGGAAGCTACCTCCCACCGGTCCCTGATCGCGCTCGCGCCCCTCCCCGCTCGGGGCCGTCGGCTCGTCCTCCGGCACCAGCGAGAGCTCGAACTCCACTGGTACCGCCAGCGTCACCGGCGCCAGGCACCGGCCGCAGGGGCAGACGAGCTCGGCGCGGGTGGCGGCGCGCAGCCGGACGCGGCGGGCCAGCTTCTGCAGGCGGGCGCTGACGTGGGCGGGGGCCGCGGCTCGATAGCCGGCGCGGTCGTCGCGGACGACCTCGTCGAGCTGCTCGCGGGTCACGTCCCACGAGCGCTCCAGGCCCGCCTCCTTGATTTCGTCAATATTCACGCGCATTTGCGGCGCTTCGCCGGACGGAAAAGGGCCTCATTATAGGGGTCGACCCCTCGAAGTCAAGGAGCGCGGGGACACCGCATCGCGTCACCCCGGGGTCCGGAGTGCCATCCTAACTTAACGGAACGAGAACCGGGTGCACCCGAGCCCGGGCGGGGACGGCCCGGGCGGGTCGGCCCGGGAAGGCTAGGGCTTCACCAGCCCTCGCGCCACCGCCAGCAGGGCCGCCTCGGCCTTGGTGGAGACGTCGAGCTTCTCGTAGATGCGCTTCACGTACGTCTGCACCGTGCCCTCGGCGATGCCCAGCGCCTGGGCCACGTCGGCGTAGGTGTGGCCG
The DNA here is from genome assembly GCA_035655915.1 of Anaeromyxobacteraceae bacterium. Lineage (GTDB taxonomy): Bacteria > Myxococcota > Myxococcia > Myxococcales > Anaeromyxobacteraceae > DASTPH01. Next base: position 233 of record DASRTO010000229.1, on the reverse strand, counting down.
TGCACCAGCAGCTCCAGCACCTCCAGCTCGCGCTTGGAGAGCGCCGGCCCGCTGCCGCGCTGGTCCGGCGGGTCCCCGCGCAGCTCAGCCAGGAGCACCTTGGCGGCGCGCGGGCTGATGGGCGCCGCCTCGCCGGACAGGACCTCTTCCACCGCGCGCGCCAGCTCCGAGGCGTGGAACGGCTTCAGGATGTAGCCGGCGGCGCCGGCCCGCATGGCGCCGAGGACGCGGGC
>DASRTO010000228.1:0-12364 GCA_035655915.1 Anaeromyxobacteraceae bacterium | reverse complement strand
CCTCCTGCGAGACGTCCTCCCGCACCCTCCCCACCAGCACCGCGTTGTCGTTCACCGCCAGCATGGGCATGGGGTAGACCCGCTCCGCCGGATCGTCGACGAGCTTCAGGCCCGCCCCCTTCCGCAGCGCCTGGCGGGCCTCCTCCACCGGGAGCTTGCGCCGGGTGCGCAGCCACACGAGCTGGGTGTGGGCGAAGAAGACCGGGACGCGCACGCTCGTCACCGACAGGGGCAGCTCGGACTCGCCCAGGACCCGCCTCACCTCCGCCGCGGTGCGCGACTCCTCGTCGGTGCGCCCGCCCGGCTCGAAGCTGCCCACGTGCGGCACCAGGTTGAAGGCCACCCGGTGCGGCGACTCGATGGGCGGGTCGGGCTCGCGCCCGTTCATGAGGTCCGCCACCTCCGCCTCCAGCTCCCGCACCGCCGGCTCGCCGGATCCCGAGGCGGCGTGGAGCGTCGCCGCCGCCACCCGCATGAGGCCGGCCGCCTGCCGGAGCGGCTCGAGCGCGGTGGCGAGGAGGATGGCCGCCGCCTCCGGCCCCGCCACCAGGCCCCGCTCCCCGAAGCCCTCCAGCGCCGCCGGGTTCACGCTCGCCACCACCAGCGGCACCTCGGCGTCGGAGCGGAAGGCCGCCGAGGCGTCCACCACGGCGCGGCATCCCTCGGCCCGGGCCTTGGGGGCCCACTCCCGCGCCGCCGCCGCCGGGACGGCGAAGAAGGCCACGTCCACGCCACGGAACGCCCGCGGCGCCGCCTCCTCGACCTCCAGCGCGTCGCCGCGGAACTCGATCTCCTCCCCGGCCGAGTCCTTGCGGGCGAGGAGGCGCAGCGAGGCCACCGGGAGCTCCTGCTCCTCGAGGACCTGGACGATGGCGCGCCCCACCGCGCCGGTGGCGCCGAGGACCGCCAGGGTGAGGGGTCGGGGCATGCCGGGGCTCCACTCTACCGAAACAGGTCGTCCAGCGCCCCCTCCAGGTCCGGGAAGCGGAAGCGGTAGCCGAGCTCCAGCGCCTTCACCGGCAGCACCCGCTGCCCGGTCAGCACCACCTCGGCCATCTCCCCGAGCAGGGCCCGCACCGCCAGCGCCGGCGCGGGCAGGAAGCTCGGCCGGTTGAGCGCGCGCCCCAGGGCGCGTGCGAGGTCGCGATTCCGCGCCGGCGCGGGGGCGGTGGCGTTCACCGGCCCCGCGGCCCGCTCCTCGCGGAGGGTCCAGGCGGCGAGCCCCACCTCGTCGGCCAGGTGGATCCACGACTGCCAGAAGGACCCGTCGCCTATGGGGCCGCCGGCGAAGAGCCGGAAGGGGAGCGCCATCTGCCGGAGGGCTCCGCCCTCCCGCGCCAGCACGATCCCGGTGCGGAGCAGCACCACCCGGGCCCGCTTCGCGGCCGGCGCGGCCGCCCCCTCCCACTCCAGGCAGGTGCGCGCCAGGAAGTCGGACCCCGGCGGCGCCGCCTCGTCCAGCTCCTCGTCGCCGCGCGGGCCGTAGTAGCCGACGGCGCTGCCGTTCACCAGCACCGAGGGACCCCGGTCGGCCACCACCGCCGCCACGTTGTGGGTAGCGAGGACGCGGCTGTCGCGGATGGCCCTCTTCCGGGCCTCGGTCCAGCGCCCGCCCGCCACCGGCTCGCCGGCCAGGTTCAGGCAGGCGTCGCAGCCGGCCAGGACCTCCTGCCAGCGCCCGGGCGCGGCCGGATCGCCCCGCACCAGCTCCACGCCGGGCGGAAGCCCCCGCGGCGCCTCCTGGCGCGTGAGGGCCTGCACGGCGTGGCCCTCCTCGACGAGCGCGCGGCACAGCACCCGCCCGATGAGGCCGGTGGCGCCGGTGACCAGGACTCGCATGGCTCCCACCCCCCGTGGCCTTTCAGCCCACCTTCTCCAGACGGAACGCCCAGGCCGACACCAGCTCGCTCTCCTTGAGCAGGCACCCGTGCCCCCGGTAGCTGCCGTCTGGCTGGAGCGCCAGGCACTCGGTGCCGGTGTGCAGGCCGTCCTCCGACGACCATACCGAGAGGATGGCGTCGGCCACCACCACGTAGCGGCCGAGGAGCCTTCCCAGCGTCCCGCTCTCGCCGCTCCACAGCGCGGTGGTCTCGCCCGGCTCGAGCGGCTCGATCTCCTGCCGGCTGGCGAGCACCGGTCGCTCCGGCAGCTCGAGCCGCATCCAGCTCTCGTTGACCCATTCGTCCGGGCCGTGCTCGACCTTCGACTCGCCGCTCGCGGCCACGGCGGTCCCTGCGGCGTCGAGGTAGCTGCCCCGCGCGCTCCAGCGCCCCGGCTGGAGCAGGTAGGTGTGCTTCGGCGCCGCCACCGCCGGCCCCGTCAGGAGAGGATCCCCGCCGCCAGGTCCGCGCCGGGCACGTGCCCGAGGAGCCACACCAGCACCACCAGCCCGGCCGCCAGCGCCGCGTAGCCGAGCCCCCAGGCGGCGATCTCGGCGGGGCGCATGGGCGTGGCGCCGGCCACCTGCCGCTGCCGCTCCAGCGCCCGCAGGAACAGCGGCTGCGAGGGCGAGCCAGGCGGGGGCCCCAGCACCCCGCGCAGGTAGACGGCCTGGGCCGCCCCCAGGCGGGCCGGCTCGGGAAGGAGCCGTAGCGCCCGCACCCCGGCGCGAGCCTGCGCCTCGCCGGCCAGCTCCATGGCCCCCAGCCCGGCCACGAGCCACACCAGGGACAGGCCCAGCGAGGCCCCGAGCGCCACCGCGCCCAGGAGACCGGCCACCGAGGCCGCCAGCCCGAGGCTGGAGGAGAAGGACCAGGCGAAGGCGTGCATGACGCGGCCGCCGTCGAGCGGGGCGATGGGGAGCAGGTTGAAGAGGTTCAGCAGCGCCCACCAGGCGGCCACCGCCGCCCAGTCGGCCGCGCCCGTCCACAGCCACAGCCCGGCCGGCAGGAGCGCCAGGACCGAGCCCCAGATCGGCCCGGAGAGCGCCACGTAGGCCTGCTGGCGCCGGGAGGTGAAGCTGTCCTCGGCCACGGCCAGTGCCCCCAGGAAGGGCACGAAGTAGAGCCCCCGCACCTTCATGCCGCTCCGACGCATGGCGTGGACGTGGCCGTACTCGTGGACGAAGAGCTGGACCATGATGGCCAGCGCAAACTTCCAGGAGAAGAGGATCGACCAGGTGGCGGCCGAGGCGGCGGCCCAGCCCAGGTTGGCGGTCTTGGCGGCCTTGAGCGCGCCGCTGCCGGCCTTCCCGAGGCCGCCGAGGAGCTTGGTGCCCAGCTTGGCCACCACTCCCATGAGCCCCACCCCGGGCCGGGCGCGCTGGCCGGTCCCGGCAGCGGGCGCCGGGGCGGGCGAGTCCGGCGCCGGAGCCGGTGAAGCGGGGGCGGCGCGCAGCGGCTCGGGCAGCACCTCCCAGTTGCCGGTGCGCTGCACGACCAGGGCGAGGAGCAGCGCCGCCTCGCGCAGCCCGAAGAGCGGCACCAGCCGGCCGTCGGCCCCGCGCACCGGCTGGCAGCGGGCGCGGCCCTCCACCTCGGCGAAGGCGAAGCTCCGGCCGCGGGCGTCGGCCAGGATGGCGTAGCGCTGCACCCGGCCGTCGTCGCGGGCGGTCGTCCCGAAGCCCAGGCGCACCTCCGGCCAGGGAGCCTCCAGCCCCGGGGCCGCGCCCAGGAGCCGCAGCCCCCGCTCGTCGGCCTGGAGGCGCAGGCCCGAGGCCTGCCGCGCCGAGAGGGCGATCCCCGCCGCGGCGGCGCCGAACATGGCCGAGAGCAGCAGCGGCACGCCCAGGGCGCCGCCCACCAAGGCCCCGCCCGCGGCGCCGGCGGCGACGAGCGGGCCCAGGCGCTCGATGGGCGGGCGGAAGGTGGCGGTCTCCACGGCCCCCATGACCTTACCCGAGCCGCGGGGAGGGCGCACCGGTTCCGGCGTCCCCGGGCCGGGCCCCTCCCGGGCGGCCCGCTCCGTGCTACCGTGCCCCCATGCCCGTGAGCAAGAAGAGGAAGAAGGGCGGCAAGCCGGTGCACCGCGCCGCTCCGCCCCCCGTGGCGGAGCCGAAGCCCGGCGGCGAGGAGAGGCCCGCCGCGCCGCAGCCGCAGGTGGGGAAGCCCTCGAACCCGTTCGTGGCCCAGCAGCAGCAACGGCGGGGCGCGCTGCGGGGGCGGTAGGCCAGTGGCGCGACGCGGCTGGCGCGCCTACCTCTTGCGCTGCGCCGACGGCACCCTGTACGCCGGGGCCACCAACGACCTCGAGCGGCGCCTCTCGCGCCACGCGGCCGGGACCGGGGCCCGCTACACCCGCTCGCGGTTGCCGGTGAGGCTGGTGCTGGAGATCCCCTGTCGCGGCCGCGGCGGCGCGCTCCGGCGCGAGGCGGCCCTGAAGGCCATGACCCGCGCCCAGAAGCTGGCGCTGGTCCGCTCGCGTCGCCGGCCGCGCCCGGCCAGGGCCTGACGGCCCCGCCCGCGGATCCCGCGGGCGGCGAGCGCTACCTGGTGGGGCAGTCGCGGCGACCGGCCGCGGACACCGCCTGGCGCCGCATCACGCCTTCCCCGCCCCCGGCCCGAGCCCGTGGGGGAACCTGACCTCGGCCTCGCTGGGCCGCACGTAGTGCGGCTCGAGGGCCGAGAGCGCCTTCTGGTCGAAGGCCGCGCCCTGGAGCCGGGGCGCCGAAAGCAGCGCCACCTGGAAGGCCGAGGGCGTCGCCGGCGCGCCGGGGAGCGGCGGCAGCGCCTCCCCCAGCTCGACGCGGAAGGCCTCGTACCCCTCGCCGAAGCCCACCGCCGGCCCGAGCCCGGGGAGGAGGTCCAGGAGCGCGGTGGGGGAGAGCGCCGCCTCGGGGCAGACCGCCTCGACCCCGCGCCCGCCCGCCCGGTAGAAGCCGGCGTAGACCTCCCCCTTCCTGGCATCGAGGAGGGGGACCAAGAGCGCCCCGTCCGGCGCCTCCGCCGCGGCCTGGGCCGCCATGGCGGCGAGGCTGGAGGCGCCGGCGATGGGGCGCCGGTTGGCGTAGGCCAGCCCCTTCCAGGTGGCGAGCCCGATGCGCAGCCCGGTGAAGGAGCCGGGGCCGAGCCCGACCGCGTAGCCCTCGATGTCGGGGAGCCGCCGGTCGGCAGCCACCAGGAGGTCGTGGAGCGCGCCCGGGAGCTTCGCACCGTGCCCGCCGGCGGCCCCCCCCGGCGGCGGCCTGGCCGGCGAGTGCTCGGTCCGCTCGGCGACGAGGCTCGGGCCGGCGGGCGAGAGCTCCACCAGGGCGCAGGAGAGCGTGAGGGTCGAGGTGTCGACGGCGGCCACCAGCATGGAGTCGGGGCCTCTCCCCCGGCCTCTCCGGGAAGCGTCGAAGGCTACCCCATGAGCCGCACGATGTCGTTCTTGAACACCGCGATCATGAGCAGGGCGAGCAGCAGGATGCCCACCAGGTTGGCGACCTCCCTGGTCCGGAGCGACAGCGGCCGGCGCGTCACCCCTTCCACCAGGCAGGTGGCGAGGTGCCCGCCGTCCAAGACCGGGATGGGGAGCAGGTTCATGAGCCCCAGGTTCACCGAGATGAGCGCCATCTTGAAGAGGAAGCTGGCAAGCCCCTCCTCGGCCGCCTGGGCCGCGATGTGGAACAGCATGATGGGTCCGCCCACGGTCCTGAAGCTGATGGTGCCGTCGGCGATGCGGGCGATGCCCAGGGCGGTGAGCCGGATCACCTCCCACAGGTTCCCCACCGCGTTGCCGGCCGCCTCCAGCAGGCCCACGCGCACCGTCACCTGCTGGGCCAGGAGCGACGCCGGCAGCACCAGCCCGCGCTGGTCTGGCTCGAAGCCCACGAAGGGGCGGGTCGTCTTCTCGCCGGTCATCTCGTCGACCTGGGTCCGGGCCTCGGGCACCAGCGTGAGGCCGCGGCCTTCGGCGAGGGTCAGGGCCAGCGGTCGGCCCGGCTGCAGCGAGGCGGCCATGGCGGCGTTGACCTCGCGGAAGGAGCGGACCGGCTTGCCGTCCACGGCGGCGATGGCGTCGCCGCGCGATAGGCCAGCCGCCGCGGCCGGCCCACCCGGGACCACCGCCCCCACGAAGGTGGAGACGGTCGGGTCGGCGAGCCCCAGGGTCGGCGTGCCGTCCCGGCAGGTAGGCACGTCCCGGAGGGCCAGGGGCGCGTAGGTGGAGAGGGGCGCGCCCGGCAGGTCCACCGGCCGCTCGCGGATCACCTCCAGGTCCACCGGGGCGCAGCCGGCCGCCGTGAGGGCCCGCAGCAGGTCGCCGGAGTGGGCCACCTCCGAGGTCCCCACCCGGACCACCAGGTCGAAGGGCTCGACCGGTCCGGCCGCGCCTCGGCGCACCGGCGCCACCACCGCTGGCGTGTAGTCGGCCGTGATGCCCACCACGCCGCGCACGGTGGTCTCGATGGCGTTGGACTCGCGCTCCGCGGCGGGGACCACCGGCAGGGACAGGCGGTCCCGCCCGCGCTCCACCGTGAACTCCAGTGGCTCGCCGGGGTGGGGCGACACCACCCGCCGCAGGTCGGCGAACCAGCGCACCGGCCGCTCCCGGCCGTCGGGGGTGCGCACCGCCAGGATACGGTCGCCGGGGCGCAGGCCGGCCGCCGCGGCGGGCGAGCCCGGCATGACCGAGCCCACGGTGGGGCCCGGGGTGAGCGAGCCGTTCTGGGCCAGCCCCAGCGCCAGGTAGATGAGCACGGGGAAGAGCAGGTTGGCCGCCGGCCCGGCCGCGGCGATGGCGAAGCGCCGCGAGGGGGTCTGCTCCAGGAAGCCCCGGCCGCGGTCGGCCGGGTCGGGCGGCTGCGACGGGTCGTCGCCGGCCATCTTCACGTAGCCGCCCAGCGGCAGCAGGGAGAGGAGGTACTCGGTCTCCCCGCGGCGGATCCCCAGGAGCTTGGGGCCGAAGCCGATGGAGAACTTGAGCACCTTCACCCCGAGCAGCTTGGCGGTGAAGAAGTGCCCGAGCTCGTGGACGAAGATGAGGCCCCCCAGCAGCAGCACCGTGGAGGCGATCTTGAGCAGGAGGTCGGCGGGCATCCCTCACGCTAGCTTAGCGCGCCGCTCCGCCTCGCGCTTGCCCCACTCGCTGGCCGCCACCGCCTGGTCGATGGAGCGGAGCGGCTCCACCCGGTGGGCCTCCAGCACCTCGGCGCACACCGGGGCGATGCGGTCGAAGCGGCAGCGCCCCTGGAGGAAGGCCTCCACCGCCGCCTCGTCGGCGCCGGAGAGGGCCGCCGCGGCGGTCCCGCCCAGCTCCAGCGCCCGCCAGGCCAGGGTGTAGGCCGGGAAGCGCACCGGATCGGGCGCCTCGAAGGTCAGCGACCCCACCCGGGGCAGGTCGAGCGGGTCGAGCCCCAGCGGCACGCGGCCGGGGTGGGCCAGCGCGTAGCTGATGGGGCCGCGCATGTCGGAGATGCCGAGCTGGGCCACCACCTGTCCGTCGATGTACTCCACCATGGAGTGCACGATCGACTCCGGGTGAATGACGATGTCGATGCGCGAGGGCTGGATGTCGAAGAGCCAGCGGGCCTCGATCACCTCCAGCCCCTTGTTCATGAGGGTGGCTGAGTCGATGGTGATCTTGTCCCCCATGCTCCAGTTGGGGTGCCGGAGGGCCTGGGCCGGAGTCACCTCCCGGAGCCGCTCCGCCGGCACGGTGCGCAGCGGCCCCCCGGAGGCGGTGAGGATGAGCCGCCGCACCTCCTCGTGCCGGTGGCCGAGCAGCGACTGGAAGATGGCCGAGTGCTCGCTATCCACCGGCAGGATGGGGACGCCCCGCTCGGCGGCCCGGGCCATGATGAGCTCGCCCGCCAGCACCAGCGACTCCTTGTTGGCGAGCCCCACCGCCTTGCCCGCCTCGATGGCGGCGGCGGTGGAGCGTACCCCGGCGCCCCCGGAGATGGCCGCCAGCACGAAGTCGGCCTCGGGGAGCGAGGCCACCGCCACCGCCCCCGCGTCCCCGGTGAGGACCTCCGGCGCCGGACCGTCGAGCCGGCGCCGCAGCTCGCGCGCCGCGGCGTCGTCGGCCACCGCCACCACCCGGGGGCGGAAGCGCCGCACCTGCTCGGCGAGGCGGGCGGCGTTCTTCCGGGCCGAGAGCCCCACCACCTGGAAGCGCCCGGGCGCGCGCTCCACCACGTCCAGGGCCTGGACGCCGATGGAGCCGGTGGAGCCGAGGATGGAGAGGCGCTTCATGGAAGGCGGTGGCCGGCGGCGGGGGCGCGCCCCGGCGCTGCGGCGCATTCTTGGCCCTCGCCCTCGGCCGGGTCAAGGCGCCGCGGCCGCCGGGCCGAGGCGCTCCACCAGGATGGCGATGGCGTAGACCCAGGGGGCCACGAACAGGAGGGCGTCGATGCGGTCGAGCAGCCCCCCGTGACCGGGGATGAGGCGCCCCGAGTCCTTCACCCCGGCGGCGCGCTTGAGCAAGGACTCGGCGAGGTCGCCCAGCGGGCCGAGCAGGGCCCCGCCGGCGGCGGCCGCCAGCGCCGCCCACAGCGGCACTGAGCGGAGCAGCAGCGCCTGCACCGCCAGGGCCCCGAGGAGGCTCCCCAGGGCGCCGCCGAAGAAGCCCTCCCAGGTCTTCTGGGGCGAGACGCGCTCCAGGAGCTTGTGGCGCCCGAAGAGCCGGCCGGCGAAGTAGGCCAAGGTGTCGTTGGCCCAGGTGACCACGAAGGCCAGGATGACCCAGGCGAAGCCGAAGCGGAGCCTGAGCCCCACCACCGTGGAGGCGAGCAGCCCGCAGTAGAGCCAGGCCAGCACCACCACCCCCGCCGCCCGCGGCCCGCCCTCGAGCGGCCCAGGGCGGAAGAGCATGAGCGACAGCAGCCCCAGGATGGCGAAGGCCAGCATGAGCCCGGTCCACTCCGGCGCGTGCTGCTCCCCCACCCTCCAGATGAGCCAGGCGCCCAGCGGGAAGGTGGCCGCCACGGCCACCCCCGCCCCCTCCAGCAGCCCCAGGCGCTTCTCGAACATCAGCACCAGCTCGGCGGCCCCCACCGCCGCCGCCACGGCGCAGGTGGCGGCGAAGGCCAGGTCGCCCTTCCAGGTGAGCCACACCGCCAGCGGGAAGAGGGTCAGGCCGGTGGCCACCCGCACCGCCAGGTTGCGCTGCCAGTCGCTCATTCGCGGCGGACCTGGGCCCCGGTGAGCCCGAATCGGCGCTCGCGTCCCTGGTAGTCGTCGATGGCCCGGAGGAGCTCCAGCTCCCGGAAGTCGGGCCAGAGCGCGTCCGAGAAGTGCAGCTCGGCGTAGGCCGCCTGCCACAGCAGGAAGTTGGAGATGCGCCGCTCGCCGCTGGTGCGCACCAGCAGGTCCAGCTCCGGCAGCCCCTCGGTCCACAGCGCCCCCTCCAGGGCGGCCGCGTCCAGGCCGTCGGGGCCGCGGGCGCGGGCGGCCCGGCGCGCCGCCTCGACGATCTCCTCCCGCCCGCCATAGGACAGCGCCAGCGTGAGCACCATCCCCTTCTGCCCTCGCGTCTCGGCCATGATGGCGTCGAGCCGCTCCCGCGCGAACCCGGGCAGGCGCCCGATCTCCCCCACCGCGTGGAGGCGGATCTGGTTGTCGAGGAGCTCCCGCCGCTCCGACTCCAGGTACTCGGCCAGGAGCCGCCACAGCGCCTCCACCTCCAGCGCCGGGCGCGCCCAGTTCTGCACGGAAAAGGCGTAGAGGGTGAGGGCCTGGATCCCGACGCGCCGGGCCTCCCGGGTCACCGCCCGCACCGACTCCGATCCCTCGCGGTGCCCTGCCACCCGCGGCAGCCCGCGCGCCTCGGCCCAGCGGCCGTTGCCGTCCATGATGACGGCCACGTGCCGGGGCAGGGGGCGCTGCCGCACCCGTTCCCGGAGCGCCTCGACGAGTGTCAGCTCCGCCACGCGCGGGTGTATAGCACGCCCCGGCCCGGTGGGGCCCGGGCGGGGGTCGCTCTCCGGGGGCGGCCGGGGGAAGTGTTTGACCCCCGGCGGCCGCGGTCCGTATGCTGTTTTCAGAGTGCCGCCTCGCGTCATCGGTGCCTGGGAGATCACCGCCGTCATCGGCCGCGGAGGCATCGGGACGGTCTACCGGGCTCGCCACCGGGCCACCGGCCAGCCGGCGGCGGTGAAGCTGCTCGGCCCGCCCCCGGCGGTGGATCCCACCGCCGCCCGCCGCCTGGCGCGCGAGTACGAGGCGCTGCGCGACCTGGACCACCCCAACGTGGTGCGGGTCTTCGACGCCGGGGTATGCGAGGGCTACGGCTACCTGGCCATGGAGCTGGTGGAGGGGCTCGACCTGCGCACCTACCTCTCCGCCGACCTGGACGAGTCCGGCGCCGGGGCCATCCCCTGGTCGGAAGGCACCCCCTCGGACGGCGGGGCCGGGGCCTTCGGGCTGGAGGCCTGGTCGCTCGAGCCGGTCACCGACGAGCACCCTCCCGCAGGGCGGCCGCGGCTCTCCGGGCCGGAGGCCATCCGGGCCTTCGCCGAGGTGCTGGAGGAGCCGGAGACCGACGAGTCGTCGGGCGAGTTCGCCTCGCGCTCCGGCGACGCCGAGCGCTGGGAAAGCGGCCCCGACGACGCGCCCCCCCTTCCAGCCCGGCTGGTGGATCGCCTCAACCGTCCGGCACGCCTGCGCCGGCTGGCCGACAGCCTGCGGCAGGTCTGCGACGCCCTGGTGTACGTCCACTCGCGGGGGCTGGTGCACCGGGACCTCAAGCCCTCCAACATCATGGTGGACGACGAGCGGCGCGTCCGGCTCATGGACTTCGGGCTGGTGCGCTCGGCCGACGAGGGGCGCACCGTCACCCTCTCCCGGCGGGTGGTGGGCACCTACCGCTACATGGCGCCGGAGCAGGCCCGCGGCCTCCTGGTGGACGCCCGCGCCGACCTCTACAGCCTGGGGGTAATCCTCTACGAGCTGCTGTGCGGCCGGCCGCCCTTCGTGGCCCAGCCCCCGGGGGAGCTGGCGCGCGAGATCCTCACCCGGCGCCCGCCGCCGGTGGCCAGCCTCAACCCCGGCGCCGATCCGCGGCTGGCGGCGTTGGCGGAGCGCCTGCTGCGCAAGGACCCGGGCGAGCGATTCCAGACGGCGGCGGAGGTGCGGGAGGCCCTCCGCGCCGCCGAGCGTCAGGCCCCGGCGCTCGGCGGCAGCCCGGACCGCTGACGGACCCGGGCGCTAGCATGACCGGGATGTCCGAGATCCCGGCGGAGCACCTCTCGTACCAGGCGGTGGTGGCCGAGTACTGGCTCCACCTGCGCGGCGCCGGCCTCATGATCTCGCCGCTCGACGCCGAGCAGATCCACGACTGGGAACGGCGCGGCCTGCCCCTGGCGGTGGTGTGCCGCGGCCTCAAGCGGGGGGTGGAGGAGTGGGCCGAGGGGCGGCCGGGGGCCTCGCCGCCGCGCTCGCTCCGCGCGGTGCGCTTCGCGGTGGAGGGCGAGTGGCGCGCCTACCGGCAGGGCCGGGTGGGTTCCTCGCCCGCCCCCGGGGGCGAGGCCGAGGCCGCCCGCGCCCGCCTCGAGGCGGCCCGGGCCCACCTGGCGGAGGCGGCGCGGACCGCCAGCGGGCCGCTCGCCGAGGCCTACCTGGCGGCGCTGCGGACGCTGCCGGAGTCGTCCCCCACCGTCGCCGGCGCCGAGGCCGCCCTGCGCGCGGCCGACGACCGGCTCCTCGCCGCCTGGCTCCGCTCGCTGCCGCGGCCGGAGCGGTCGGCGCTGGGACTTCGGGTAAGGCTCTTGGCCGGCGACCGCCCCCGCCGGGCGCGGCCGGCCGCCTGGCGCGAGACGCTGCGCTCCCACCTCTTCGACGCCGCCTGCCGGGCGGGACTCACCTGCCTGCGCGGAACGGTGTAGACTGCGCCCCCTCATGCCGGACACCCGGGAGACCCCGGCCGCCTGCGCCGAGTGCGCGGGGGCCGGCTACGTCGTGGAGCAGAAGGTGGGGGCCGCCGCCCGGGCCCGCCGCTGCGGCTGCCAGGAGACCTGCCCGCGCTGCGGCGAGAGCGGCTACACCTTGGTGCAGGCCGGCGAGGCCCGGGTGGCCCAGATCTGCGCCTGCCGGCACCTCGACCAGCGGCTCTCGGTCTTCAACGACATCGGCATCCCGGCGGCGCTGGCGCGGGCCTCCTTCGAGACCTTCCGCGCCTGGTCCTCCGAGCAGTCCCGGGCCAAGGCCGCCTGCGAGGAGTTCGTCCGCAAGTTCCGCCCCGACCAGCCGAACCGCGGGGTGCTGCTCCACGGCAAGCCCGGTTGCGGCAAGACCCACCTCCTGGCGGCCAGCCTGCGCTGGCTGGCCCTGCAAAAGGGGGTGCCGGGCCGCTACGTCGAGTTCATGCTGTTGCTCAGCGACATCCGCTCCGGCTTCACCTCCAACCGGGGCCACATGGAGATCCTGGGGCCGCTCTCGCGGGTGCCGGTGCTGGCCATCGACGAGCTAGGGAAGGAGCGCGGCACCGAGTGGGAGCGCTCCATGCT
>DASRTO010000227.1:0-2371 GCA_035655915.1 Anaeromyxobacteraceae bacterium | reverse complement strand
GCCAGGGCCTGCCAGGCGGCCCGGCGCAGGCCGTCGGCGGTGTTGCGGGGGGCGCCGTTCTGGAGCGGCGAATCCGGCGCGGTGAGCGCCCAGCGCAGGTCGGCGACGGCGTCGTCGGCCCGCCGGAACCGGGCCGGGAGCCTGGCCAGCGTCAGCCCCCGCAGCACCCGGGAAAGGCCGCCGTCGCGGGACACCGCTCGGTCCAGGCGGCCGGCCGCCTCCTCCACCCAGGCCACGCGTCGGAGCAGGAACACCTGGCCCGCCATGCGCGCCTGGAAGAGCCCCTGCAGCGCCAGGAAGAGCGGCCGCTCTGGGGCGGCGGCGGCCAGCTCGCCGAAGTAGCGGTATCCCTCCTCGTCCCGGCCGGTGACCATGAAGCGGGAGGCGAGCGACATGGCCGCCGCGTTGTCGGCGCCGGGCCAGCGGACCGCCTCCATGAGGCCGGCCATCTGCCGGTCGGGGGGCGGGCGAGGCGGGGCGCCGACGTCGGCGCGGCAGCCGGTGGCCAGGGCAGCCAGCAGCAGCGCCGGGGTGAACCATGTAAGTGTATATGCACCTGATTGAGTGCGATTGGTGGGACGGGACGACATGGGCTTCTCCTTCCGTTCAGGAGGTGAGCGCCTGCACCACCCGGCCGAGGCGCGCATGCGTCTCGGGCCAGTCGGCTCCGGCGCGAGCCTGGAAGGAGGCCTGCGCCTCCTCCCAGAGGTCGAGGGCCCGGGCCAGCCGCCGCGTTCCGGCGGCGGTGATCCGGACCAGGCGCACCCGGGAGTCGGATGCGCTGCGGGCGGCGCGCACCCAGCCGGCCCGCTCCAGGGGGGCCAGGGTGCGGGTCAGGGCGGTGCGGTCCAGCACCAGGATCCTCGCCAGCGCGGACATGGGCACGCCGGCCGGCCCCGCAAGGGCGCTCGCCACCAGTACCGTGAACTGGGTCCGCACCAGGCCGGAGCGGCGCATGACGGCGTCGTAGTGCTGGGACACCACCCGGGCCGCCTGGCGGATGCGGGTGGCGGCGCAGGTCGCGGCGACGAGGCGGCATCTCTCGGCGAGGTCGGGCACGATCATGTGTATATGCACGTACGACGTCTGCCGCGCCACGTCCCCGATGGGGGGGGCCGGCCGGCCTGCCGGAGCCGAGCACCAGGATCTCCTGACGAGCGACTTCGGGGGCCCAGGAGTGCCTCCTCACTCGGGCCACCAGGCCGGCTGTGCCGGCCCGATGGCCCGGCACCTCAAAGGGCGGCGAGCACGAAGGGTGAGAGGCGGCGGCGGAGTAAATAGCGAACGCTCGGCCCCCGGGGTATGGTTGTGCCTTCCGCCAGACGCGAGCGCTGCCATGCAGCCGAGGGAGAGGATGCTTCACGTTTGGAGAAACCTCTCGCCCCGCTGGGCGGTAACGGCCGCGGTCGTCCTGCTCGCACTCATCACCTGGATCGACTACGCCACGGGTTACGAGCTGGGCCTCTTCATCCTTTACTTCATGCCGGTGGCGCTGGCGGCCTGGTACGCGGGACGTCGCACCGGCCTGGCGTTCGCCGTGGTAGCGGCCGCCTGTTGGTACTTCTCCGATCGGCTTGCCGGCCACCGGTACTCGAACGCCTATCTGATCTACTGGGAAACCTTCATGCGTCTGGTTTCCTTCCTCACCATCGCCCTGACGCTGGCCAGCATCCGCGAGGGTGCGCGCCAGCGGGAGGACCTGCTGCACGTCGTCTCCCACGATCTCCGCCTGCCGCTCGGGGCGCTCGCGGGCCAGGCGCACATCCTCCGCAAGCACGGCGGCGACGCCGCCTTCACCGCCGCCAGAGCGGACGCCATCCTGCGCGCGGCCCGGAGCATGGAAGGGATGATCGAGGACCTCCTCGACGGCGCCCGCTGGGAGTCCCACACGCTACGCTTGGCGCTGGAGCCCGTGGACCTCACCGCCTGGCTGCCGCTGTTTCTCGAGCGCATGCGGGGAGGTTTCGCCGTCGAGCGGATCGACCTGTCGCTCCCGGACCGCCCCGCAGTGGTGCGTGCCGACCCCATGCGGCTCGAGCGCGTGCTGCTGAACCTCGTCGCCAACGGCTTGAAGTACTCCCCGCCCGAGGGCCGGGTGCGGCTCGCGGTGACAGCTCGAGAGGACGGCTGGGTCACGCTGGCGGTGAGCGACCAAGGTCGGGGGATCGCGGAGGACGACCGGCCCCACCTGTTCCAGCCGTTCTACCGAGGGAGACGTTCTTCCGACGCCGGCGGCGTGGGGCTGGGCCTTTTCAGCGCCCGACTGCTGGTGACGGCGCACGGGGGACGCCTCCGCGCGGAGAGCGAGCCGGGCGCCGGGGCTACCTTCCTCGTGGACCTGCCCGCCTCGCCCCCCAGATGAGCAGGAGTG
>DASRTO010000226.1:0-6580 GCA_035655915.1 Anaeromyxobacteraceae bacterium | reverse complement strand
CGATCGATTAGGCCACGGAAGGGGCCGGGTCGCCACTCACCCGACCTTGGGACAGGCGTGGGCCACCCCGGAGGAGCGTCGGCCGGGGTATCCCGCCCCGGTCAGCCGGCGGTCGTGGAAGGCGGCCCCGCCGGGGGCTTGGCCTTCGCCGCAGCCTCGTGCGCGTCCCAGCGCTTCTGGACCTCGGGGCCCAGCTCCTCGAACTTGGGGGTGATGTCCTTCTTCGTCACCACCTCGGTGCACTGCAGGCACTGGTGCAGCCCGTCGTTCACCGGGACGATCCACTGGATGTGGTGAGGGCAGTTCATGGGCGTTGGTTCTACCGCCCGCCGGGGCGATTGGCGAGGGCCTCGCGCGGGCGACCCCTGGTGGTGTCGGCCTGACCGGAGAAGGCGCTTGCCGCCGGCCCTCGACCGGTGCAGGCTCCTCCCGGAGGAGAACCATGAAGCCAGGGGTGGAAGAGTTCCTCGCCGAGAAACGCCTCGCGGTGGTGGGGGTGTCGCGGACCCGCGGGTTCGGCAACACCGCGTGGCACGAGCTGCGCCGCCAGGGGTACCAGGCCTTCCCGGTCAACGCCGCCGCAGACGAGGTGGAGGGCGAGCGCTGCTACCGGCGCCTCGCCGACGTCCCGGGCCCGCCCCGGGCCGTACTGGCGGTGGTCCCGCCGGCGGAGACCGAGAAGCTGGTGGCCGAGTGCGCCCGCCTCGGCGTGAAGCACCTCTGGATGCAGCAGGGGTCCGAGTCGGAGGCCGCCATCCGCGCCGCCGAGGCCGCCGGCCTGAACGTGGTCCACCACGCCTGCGTCCTGATGTACGCCGAGCCGCGCGGGGTCCACCGCTGGCACGCCGGCTGGCGGCGCCTCATCGGACGGCTCTAGTCCCGGGGTTCGAGCGGATCGTCACCCGCGCTTGAGCAGCCCCTCGGCTTCCAGGGCCGCGCGGACGCTGGGCCGCTGGTAGAGGCGAGACCGGTACTCCTTCAGGCCGGGCCACCGAGCGGGATCCAGCCCGCCGGGTCGCATCCAGTTCACCATGGTCAGGAGGTACGCGTCGGCGACCGTGAAGGTGTCGCCCATGAGAAACGGCTGCGATCCCAGCTTCTGCTGGGTCCAGGTGAAGCGGCGGTCCAGCTTCTCCCGAGCCGTCGGCTTCTCCACCTCCGGGCCGTGGAACAGCGGCCAGTACACCTTGTGGACCTCGGTGGCGAGGAAGTTGAGCCACTCCTGGAGCCGGTAGCGGGCCATGGTTCCCGCCTTGGGGGCGAGGCCGGTCTCGGGACGCAGGTCGGCGATGTACTGGCAAACGACGGCCGCCTCGGTCAGGCGCTGGCCGTCGTCCAGCTCGAGGACGGGGACGTAGCCTTTGTCGTTCAGGTCCTCGAGGCGTCCGCCGCCTTCGAGGGCGTGGGTCTCGCGGTCGTACCGGACGAGCGTGAAAGGAAGACCCGCCTCACGCAGCGTCACGTGGGGTGCCAACGAGCAGGCACCGGGGAAGTAGACGAGCTTCATGGCCTGGACTCTCCTCGGACCCGAATCATCCGCGTTGGTCGAGTTCTTTAACGCCCCGAGGCTGCCGATGCACCATCCCATGGACCCGCTCCCGGCACCAGCTCCCGGCGCACCACCGCGAGCGGCAGGCGGTGGACGACGTCGATCCGAAGAACGGCGATGGCGCCAGCCTCGGGGTAAGCTCGTCGCCGACCGAGGAGGCGTACCGCATGGACCAGACGCTGAGCGCACTGATCCGCCAGCTCGACCTCGAGCCGCTCGAGGTGAACCTCTTCCGCGGGCAGTCGAGGGACATGGGCACGCCCAGGGTCTTCGGCGGCCAGGTGATCGGGCAGGGGCTGGTCGCGGCCGAACGCACCGTCGACGGGCGGGTACCTCACTCCCTGCACGCCTACTTCCTGCTGCCCGGCGACGTGGCCGCGCCGATCGTCTACCAGGTCGACCGCGTCCGCGACGGGAAGAGCTTCTCCGCCCGGCGCGTGCAGGCCATCCAGCACGGGCGCCCCATCCTCTCCATGATCGCCTCGTTCCAGACGCCCCAGCCCGGCTTCGAGCACGCTGCACCCATGCCCGAGGTGCCGCCGCCCGAGGCGCTCACCAGCTCGACCGAGCTCCAGGTACGGTGGCTGGCGGAAGCGGGGCCGGTGTCGCCCAGGATCGCCGAGGCCTTGCGCGCGCCGAGCGCGATCGAGATCCGTCCGGTCGAGCCGCAGCACCCCTTCCGCCCGTCCCCGGCCGAGCCACGCCAGGCGGTCTGGTTCCGCGCCGTCGACCGCGTCCCCGACCATCCGCAGCTGCACCGCTGTATCCTGGCCTACGCCTCGGACTACACGCTGTTCAGCACGGCGCTGCGGCCGCACGGCAGGAGCTGGTATCAGCCGTCGATGATCGTCGCCTCCATCGACCACGCGCTCTGGTTCCACCGCCCCGCGCGCATCGACGAGTGGCTCCTGTACGCCATGGACTCGCCGTCGGCCCAGTCCGCGCGTGGCCTGACGCGCGGGCTCATCTACGACCGGGCCGGCCGGCTCGTCGCCAGCGTGGCCCAGGAGGGGCTCATGCGCGAGGTGAGACCCGCGGCCGATTCCTGACTAGCCGGTTCCGCTCTCGGCGATCTCCACCAGGATCTCCGCTGCCCGCCGGCACTCGGCGGCGGTCACGTCGAGGTGGGTCACGGCGCGCACGGTGCGCGGACCGATGGCGTTCATGAGGACGCCGCGCTCCCGGGCGCGGCCGATCATCGCCAGCGCGTCCGGCGCACCCTGGGCAAGGTTGAAGACGACGATGTTGGTCTGGACGGTGGCGAGGTCGAGCTGGATGGCGCGGCTCCGCGCCAGCCGCCCGGCGAGAGTGCCCGCGTTGGCGTGGTCCTCGGCGAGCCGCTCCAGGTTGTGGTCCAGGGCGTAGAGGCCAGCCGCCGCGAAGATGCCGACCTGCCGCATGGCGCCGCCGAGCATGCGGCGGTTCCGCACCGCCCGGGTGATGAGGTCCCGCCCGCCGGCCAGGAGCGAGCCGCCCGGGGCGCCGAGTCCCTTGGAGAGCGCCACCGAGACCAGGTCGAAGGGTGCGGCCAGCTCGGCCGGGGGCCGGCCGGTCGCGACCGCCGCGTTCCACAGGCGAGCCCCGTCGAGGAAGGAGGCGATGCCGCGCTCCCGGGCGACGGCGCAGATCCGCTCGAGCTCGTCTTGCGGGAAGACCACGCCGCCGGCGCGGTTGTGGGTGTTCTCCACCTCCACCAGCGTGGTCGGGGGGTAGAGCGGGTGGCCCCGGGGCTTCACGGCGGCGGCGAAGGCCCCGGCGCTGAAGGTCCCCCCCTCGCCGATCTCGCTGAACTGCACGCCGGCGTTGGCGCCCCCGCCCCCGGCCTCGTGCCACATGGCGTGGCACTGCCGGCTCACCACCACCTCGTCCCCGGGCCGCGTCAGGGTGCGCAGCGCCGCCTGGTTGGCCATGGTGCCGCTGGGAAAGAAGAGCGCCGACTCCTTGCCCAGAAGCGCCGCCACTCGCTCCTGCAGCAGGTTGGCGCTCGGGTCCTCGCCGTACTGGTCGTCACCGACCGGGGCGGCGGCCATGGCCGCGCGCATCCCTTGGGAGGGGCGGGTGACCGTGTCCGAGCGCAGGTCGATGGCGGTGGGCTGGTGGGTCATGGCCGACGGGGCAAGCCGCTCTGGCGCGGCCGAGCCGCGGGGCGATGCTGTCACGCGCGCACCGGGCCTGGCAAGCGGCGCCCTGCCCGCTCCGTCACGGGGAGGGCCCTTCTACCTGCCGCCTCGGGTGATCGCGGTCCGCGGGCGGGTCTGATGGCCATGCCCGCACGCATGGCTCCGGCGGCCGAGGGACGGCCGGAACCTACCGGCTCCCCGGCCAGGAGACGCAGAGCAGGAAGGCGCTCTCCTCGAGCGCCTCCACCTCGTGGGCCATCGCCCTGTCGAGGGCCAGCAGGTGCCCGCCCTCCACGTCCACCCGGTCGCCGTCGGGAAGGTGGAGGCGCACCCGTCCGGAGATGCAGTGGATGGTGATCCGCTCGTCGGTCTCGTGGGTCCGCATCCGGACGCCGGGCTTCGCCACCGTCAGCACGACGCGGACGTCCGGGTACTTCACGAGCGTTCTTGCGTCGTGCCCGTCGGCCTTGAAGATCGGCTCGGTCCTGAGCCGGGCGACCTCCCCGGCCAGGTCGAAGGAGAGATGCGGGCCGGCCAGCGGGCGCTCCAGGCTCACCCGGCCAGCGAAACGGCTCTGCGCGTACGCCATGGCGTGACCTCCTCGCGGCCGCGGAGCGGGCCGCGGCCCGGCGCGTCGCGGGCGGTAGCTAATCGCCGCGGCCCCGCGGCCGCAGGTCCCTGCCGGGTGGATCCCCGAGCGGCTCCGCGCCGGCGACCGCCTCCCCAAGAGAGGCGTCCCCCGGCCGCGCCGCCGGGTGTCGTCATGCCGCGAACCCAGCAGCGGAGGGGAGACAGCGAGAGGCACATGAAGCTCGGCGCTTCGGCAGCGGCAGTTCCGTTCCTCCTCCTCACCGCCTGCGGCCCGATGGGGCAGGCCAGCGACTCCTCCGCCCTGCGAGGGTCGGGGGGCACCTACGCGCAGCGCAACCTGGTCTCGGACGGGTTCGTCCCCGCCGAGCACACCGATGCGAACCTGGTCAACGGCTGGGGCATCACGCGCGGCCCCACCACCCCGTGGTGGGTGTCGAACAACGGGACCGGCACCTCCACCCTCTACGACGGCGAGGGCGTCGCCCGGACGCTGGTGGTCTCGGTGATCGGAGCCGGCGGCCAGCCGGCCGCCCCCACCGGCACCGTCTTCAACGGCACCACCTCCTTCGTCGTCTCGTCGGGCGGTGCGTCGGCGGCGGCGCGCTTCCTCTTCGCCAGCGAGGACGGCACGCTCTCCGGATGGAACCCGGGCGTGCCCCCGCCACCCACCTCCACCAAGACCGTGGTGGCGGTCGACAACTCCGGCGCCGGGGCCATCTACAAGGGCCTGGCCATCGCCGTGAGCTCGGCCGGCCCGAGGCTCTACGCCACCAACTTCCACGCCGGGACCGTCGAGGTCTACGACGGCGCCTTCGCGCCGGTCTCCTCCCCGGGCGCCTTCGTCGATCCACGCCTCCCGGCCGACTTCGCGCCCTTCGGCATCCAGGCCATCGGCGACAGCATCTACGTCGCCTACGCCAAGCAGGACGACGCCAAGGAGGACGAGGTGGCCGGGCGAGGCCTCGGCTTCGTGAGCGCCTTCGACCTCGACGGCCGCTTCCTCCGCCGCGTGGCGAGCCGGGGCAAGCTGAACGCGCCCTGGGGCCTGGCCATGGCGCCGGCGGCGGGCTTCGGGCGCTTCTCGGGCCGCCTGCTGGTGGGCAACTTCGGCGACGGCAGCATCGTGGGCTTCCGGCTCGACGAGGACGAGCCGGGGGACGATGACGGCGGGATGGACGACGGCGGGGACATGGAGGGCGGCGAGGGCGACGGCGGCGCCTACCTCACCGGCAAGGGCGGCCCCATCACCATCGATGGGCTGTGGGGCATCGGCTTCGGGAACGACTCGGCGGCCGGGCCCAGCACCACCCTGTTCTTCGCCGCCGGGCCGGACGACGAGCACCACGGCCTGTTCGGCCGCATCGACTTCGCTCCTCCGCCGGCGCACTAGCGGTCGCGCCGGGGACCGGCGTTCCGGCCCGCCCCGGGCGCGGGCCGGGACGCCGTCGTCCTGCCGCGAGGCCGGCCGCCTCGGCCAGCGCGCTGGACCGCCGCCGCGCCCCGGGATACCTGTAGCGCATGGCCGTCCCCGCAGCCCTCGCCGAGGCCCCGCTGGCGGTGCGGCTGCCGCGCGCGGGCGCGCCGCCGCTCCCCGCCGACGCCGTCCTGGACCGCTTCGTGGCCTGGGTCTCGGAGACCGGGCTCTCGCTCTACCCGCACCAGGAGGAGGCCATCCTGGCGCTGCTCGACGGGAAGCACCTCGTGCTCTCGACGCCGACCGGCTCGGGGAAGTCGCTGGTGGCCACCTTCCTGCACTTCAAGGCCATGGCGGAGGGGAAGCGCTCCTTCTACACCTGCCCCATCAAGGCGCTGGTCAACGAGAAGTTCTTCGACCTGTGCCGCCTCTTCGGCCCCGAGAACGTGGGCATGATGACCGGCGACGCGGCCGTGAACCGCGACGCCCCCATCGTCTGCTGCACCGCCGAGATCCTGATGAACCTGGCGCTGCGGGAGGCGGAGCCGCGGGTGGACGCGGTGGTGATGGACGAGTTCCACTACTACGCCGACAAGGAGCGCGGCATCGCCTGGCAGGTACCGCTGCTGCTGCTCGAGAAGACCACCTTCCTGCTCATGTCGGCCACGCTGGGCGACATGGCCGCCATCGCCGGGAGCCTCGCGGCCGTCACCGGCCGCCGGGTAGCCGAGGTGCGGAGCGCCGAGCGGCCGGTGCCGCTGGAGTTCGAGTACCGGGAGACGCCGCTCCACGAGACCATCGAGGACCTGGTCTCGGCCGGCAAGGCCCCCATCTACCTCGTCAACTTCACCCAGCGCGCCGCCGCCGAGCAGGCCCAGAACCTCATGTCCGCGAACTTCGCCTCCA
>DASRTO010000225.1:0-2502 GCA_035655915.1 Anaeromyxobacteraceae bacterium | reverse complement strand
GCCGCCCGGGCCATGCGGGAGGCGGGGATGCCGCTGCGCTTCCGCCACCTCGCCAACTCCGCCGGGACTGTGGACTACCCGGCGGCGCGGCAGGACCTGACGCGGCCTGGGATCATCATCTACGGCTACCTCCCCATGCTGGCGGCGGCGCGCTCGCTTCTGGCCAACCAGGTGGCCGGCACGCTGCGCCGGGTGCTGGAGTGGCGCACCGGGGTGGTCCAGCTCAAGGACGTGGCGACCGGAACGCCCATCTCCTACGGGGGGCGCTGGGTGGCGCAGCGCCCCTCGCGAATCGCCACGCTGCCGGTCGGATACGCCGACGGCTACCCGCGCCAGCTCTCGGGGCGCCCGGGCTTCGGGCGGGCGGAGGTGCTCATCCGGGGGCGCCGGGCGCCGGTGGCGGGCACGGTGTGCATGGACATGATCATGGTGGACGTCACCGACGTCCCCGGCGCCGCGGAGGGGGACGAGGTGGTGCTGCTCGGGGCGCAGGGAGGCGAGGCGGTGGACGCCGACGAGCTGGCCGAGCGCGCCGGGACCATCTCCTACGAGATCCTGTGCGGCATCGGACGGCGGGTGCCGCGACGCTACCTGACGGGGTGACGGTGCTCTCGCGCCTGCGGGCCGCCCTGGAGGACTTCGGCCAGCTCGTCCTCTTCGGGGGAGAGACGCTGGCCTGGGCGGCCCGGCCTCCCTGGCGCTGGGAGCTGCTCCTGGCCCAGATGGAGGCCATCGGCGTGGGCTCCACCCTCATCGTGGCCGTCACCGGCCTCTTCGCCGGGATGGTGCTGGCGCTGCAGGGGAACTACGCCCTGGGCCAGTTCGGGGCCCAGGGCTACACCGGCGGCTTCGTGATGGTGAGCCTGGTCCGCGAGCTGGCCCCGGTCCTGACGGCGCTCATCGTCACCGGACGCTCCGGCAGCGCCATCTCCACCGAGCTCGGCACCATGCGGGTCACCGAGCAGATCGACGCCATGGAGACCATGGCGGTGAGCCCGGTGCAGTACCTGGCGGTGCCGCGGGTGGCGGCCTCGGTGGTCATGTTCCCCATCCTGACGGTGGTCTTCAGCGCGGTGGGGTACCTCGGCGCCTACCTCATCGGCATCCAGGTGTCGCAGATCCCGCCCGCCCCCTTCATCGACCACACCCGCAGCATGGTGGACGTGAAGGACCTCACGCACGGGCTCGGGAAGTCCCTGGCCTTCGGCGCCATCGTCTCCCTCATCTGCTGCTACCGGGGCTACGCCGCCCATGGCGGCGCCAAGGGGGTGGGCGAGGGCACCACCCGGGCGGTGGTGATGTCGAGCATCGCCATCCTGGTGCTCGACTACCTGCTGACCTTCATCTCCATCGGAGCCTAGGGAGGGCCGTGGCCATCATCGAGGTGCGCGGGCTGTGGAAGGCGTTCGGGGACAACCAGGTCCTCAAGGGGATCGACCTCGACGTGGAGGCCGGCACCACCGTGGTGGTGCTGGGGGCCTCGGGCTCGGGGAAGACGGTGCTCCTCAAGCACGTCATCGGCCTGCTCAAGCCGGACCGGGGCTCGGTGCGGGTGGACGGCCGGGAGATCTCGCGCCTGGGCGGGCCGGAGCTCACCGAGGCGCGGCGGGTCTTCGGCATGGTGTTCCAGGGTTCGGCGCTCTTCGACTCCATGACGGTGTTCGAGAACGTGGCCTTCCCGCTCCGGGAGAAGCGGCGCGGCATCGGCCGGGACGAGCTGCGGTCCCGGGTGGTGGAGAAGCTCAGGGTGGTGGACCTGGGCGAGGAGATCCTGGAGCTGTGGCCGGCCCAGCTCTCCGGCGGCATGAAGAAGCGGGTCTCGCTGGCGCGGGCGCTGGTGGCCGAGCCCAAGGTGGTGCTCTACGACGAGCCCACCACCGGCCTCGACCCCATCACCACCGACTACGTGGACGCCATGATCGACCAGGCCAAGGAGCGGCTGGGGGTCACCTCCATGGTCATCTCCCACGACATCGCCAGCGCCTTCAAGGTGGCCGACCGGCTGGCGGTGCTCTACGATGGGCGCATCGCCGCCCAGGGCACGCCCGCCGAGGTCAGGGCGAGCGCCGATCCGTACGTGCGAAGGTACCTGGCGCTCTGGTTCGGCAAGCAGTAGGGGGCCGGGGAGACGATGCCGAGCGCGATCCTCACCAAGGCACTCGCCAACAAGGCCCTGGCGGTGGGGATCCTGGTGGCCGTGGCCGGCACCATCTTCCTGGTGGCCTACACATTCTTCCGCAAGGGCGGCCTCTCCGAGCGCGACAGCTACACGGTCCACGCCCGCTTCGACGACGTCACCGGCATCACCTGGAAGAGCCGGGTGCAGATCGCCGGCATCCCCATCGGCGAGGTGGCCAAGGTGACGCTGGAGGGAGGCGACAAGGCCCGGCTCGAGCTGCGCATCGACAAGGACGTGGTGCTGCACGCCGACGCCTGCCTCACCAAGCGCTACCCCTCGGCGCTGCTCCCCGACGCCCTGCTGGAGGCCTCCAGCGGCAGCCC
>DASRTO010000224.1:0-4122 GCA_035655915.1 Anaeromyxobacteraceae bacterium | reverse complement strand
GAGCCCCCGCCTCCGCCTGGCGCTCGCCGAGGTCTGCCTGGAGGTGGGGCAGCCGGCGCGAGCCCGGGAGGAGGTCGGGGCGGCGTTGGCCCGCGGCGGCCCCGAGGTGCTGGGGCAGGGCGGCCCTCGCTGCCGCGCCCTCCTGGAGGAGTGGCCGGTCCACGGCTAGCCGGCCAGGGCTCGCCGGTCACCACACCTGGCATCGGTCGGCCCGGACCATTGGGTCGCCCGACCGGCACTGGAAGGCGTCGGCGAACTCGGGCAGGTTCGAGAGCGGCCCGTCGACCCGCCACCGGGGCGGCGAGTGGGGGTCGACCTGCACCCGGAGCCGCATCGTCTCCGGCCGGTACTTGCCGCACCACACCTGCGCCGCGGCCAGGAAGAACTGCTGCTCGGGGGTGAAGCCGTCCACCGGGGCCTCGGCCGGCTTCCCCTGCCGCGAGGCGCGGTAGGCCGCGAAGGCCAGCTTGAGCCCGCCCAGGTCGGCGATGTTCTCGCCCAGGGTCAGCGTACCGTTCAGGTGCAGGCCGTCCAGCACCGTGTACCCCTGGTACTGCTTCTCGACGCAGGCGGCCCGTCGCTCGAATTCGGACGCCACCGCCGGGCTCCACCAGTCCACCTGGTTGCCCGCGGCGTCGTACTTGCGCCCCTGGTCGTCGAAGCCGTGGGTCAGCTCGTGCCCGACCACGAAGCCCACCGCGCCGTAGTTCACGGCGTCGTTGGCGCCGCGGGTGTAGAAGGGCGGCTGCAGGATGCCGGCCGGGAAGACCATCTCGTTCATCGGGGGCTCGTAGTAGGCGTTGACCGTGGGCGGCGTCATCTCCCACTCGGTGCGGTCCACCGGCTTGCCGATCTTGGCGAGGTCGCGGCGCCTCTCGAATGCGTCGGCGGCCAGGAGGTCGCGGAAGAAGGACGTGCGCGTGACCTCGAGCGACGAGTAGTCGCGCCACCTCGACGGGTAGCCGATCTTGTTGTCGATGCGCGCCAGCTTGTCCTGCGCCCTGTCGCGGGTCGGGCCGTCCATCCAGGGCAGGGACTCGAGATTCGCCGCCTGGGCCTTTTGCACGCCCACCACCAGCGCCAGGGCCTTCTCGCGGGCGTCGCCGGGGAAGAACCGGCGCACGAAGGCCTGGCCCAGCGCCTCGCCCAGGGCGCCGTCGGTCGTCTCCACACAGTGGCGCCAGCGGGGCTGCAGCGCCTTGGCCCCGGTGAAGTACCTGGCGCCGAAGGCGAAGCTCTCCTCCACGAAGGCGCGCGGCAGGGCCCGGGCCCGCGCCATCACCCTCAGCACGTTCCAGCGCAGGTAGGCGCGCCAGCTGTCGATTGGGGTGGTGTGGAGGAGCTGGTCGATGCGGGCCAGCGACTGGGGGGTAGTGGCGGCGAAGGCTCCCACCCCGGAGGCGTCCAGGGCGGTCAGGTAGGCCTTCCAGCCGAAGCGGGGAGCGGCCTTCTCCAGGCCGGCCAGGTCGTACGGATGGTAGGTGCGCACCGGGTCCCGCATCTCGACCCTGGTCCACTGGGACTCGGCCATGGCCTTCTCGAGGTCCAGGATCCCCCTGGCGTGGGCCCGGGCCCGCGCCGGCCGTTCCCCCGCCATGGTCAGCATCTTCTCCACGTGCGCCAGGTACCCGCGCCGGATCTCGGCGTTGCGCTCGCCGCCGCCGAGGTAGTAGTCGCGGTCCGGCAGGGTGAGCCCGCCCTGGCGGATCCAGGCCACCACCCTGGTGGAGTCCTTGTTGTCCTGGCCCGAGCCGAACCACCACAGCGCGGGGATCCCCACCGCGTGCAGCCGGCCCACCGCGCCGGCGATCTGCGCCGGCCGCGTCAGGCCGGCCAGCGTCCTCCACTCCGCGCGCAGGTCGGCCAGCCCGCGCTTCTCCGCGCCCGCCTCGTCCATGCAGGCGGCGTAGAAGTCGCCGACCTTGGTGGCGAACAGGTCCTGCGGGTCGCCCTGGCCGGCGACCTCCGCCTCCAGGATCTCGCGGAGGCGCAGCTTGTTCCGCTCGTCCAGCTCCTGGAAGCGTCCCCAGGCCGGGCGGTCGGCGGGGATCTCGGTGCGGTCCAGCCATCCGCCGCAGGCGAAGGCGTAGAAGTCCTGGCAGGGGTTCACCCGCCGATCGACCAGGGAGGCGTCGATGCCGGGCGTCGCCGGGGCCGGGGCGGTGGGCGCGGGCGCGGCCGCCGGGGCCGCCTGGGCGGCCGGAGCCGGCGCAGCCTCGGCCGGCCGGGGCGGCGGAGGGGTGGCGCAGGCGGCGGCGAGGAGGAGGAGCGCGAGGAGCTTCTTCATCGGTGGGTCTCCGTCCGGGTGTGGTGACCCCGCGGCGAATCGGCCGCGGGGCGCGGGCATCATAGCCGGGAACCCGCGTCGGACCACCCCATGAGGTGGACGGCAAGACCATCGTCGAGAAAGGTCCCGGCGCCTCGCGGGCGCTTCCGCGCTGGCGCGTTGACACCCCGCCCGGACCTTCCATACTGGGTCCGCCCCGGCGCCCGCCGGGGTGGGGAGCCCGGGTGGCGCTCATCGTTCAGAAGCACGGCGGAGCGGCGATGGCCGACCTGGACCACCTCCGCGAGCTGGCGCGCCGGGCGCTGCGCACCCAGCGGGCCGGGAACCAGGTGGTGGTGGTGGTGTCGGCCCTGGCCGGGGAGGTGAGCCGAATGCACGGGCTGGCCTCCGCCCTGGGCCCGCGCCCCGAGGCACGCGAGCAGGACGTGCTGGCAGCCGCCGCCGGCCAGGCGGCGGCCGGGCTGGCCGCCCTGGCGGTCCGGGCCGAGGGCGGCCACGCCCGCAGCTTCACCGGCCGCCAGGCGGGGATCCGCACCGACTCGACCCACGCCGGGGCCCGCATCCGCTCGGTGGACGGGCGCGGGCTGCGGCAGGCGCTCGACCGCGGCGAGGTGGCGGTGGTGGCCGGTATCCAGGGCGAGGACGAGGGCGGTGAGGTCACCACGCTGGGGCCGGGCGGATCCGACGTCGCCGCGGTGGCGGTGGCGGCGGCGCTCGGCGCCGGGGCCTGCGAGATCCACGGCCGGGCGGACGGCGTGCACTCCGCCGACCCGGCCTTGTGCCCCTCGGCGCGGCGGCTGCGGCGCGTCACCCATGAGGAGCTGCTGGAGCTGGCCGGCGCCGGGGCCGGGGCGCCGCCCATCCGCGCCGTCGAGCTGGCCATGAAGCAGCGCGTCGCGCTGTGGATCGGGTCGAGCGCCGGGGACGAGCCGGGCACGCTCTGCGGCCCGGAGGAGGAGGCCATGGAACGGCCAGCCGTCACCGCCATCGCCAGCGACCGCAACACCGCCAAGGTGGCCCTCTGCGGGGTCAGCGACCGCCCCGGCGTGGCCGCCCGGGTCTTCGCGCCGCTGGCCGAGGCGGGCATCGTGGTGGACCTCATCGTGCAGAACGCCTCCCGCGAGGGACGCACCGACGTCACCTTCACGGTGGCCAAGACCGACCTGGCCCGGGCCAAGGACGTGGTGGAGAGCACGCTCAAGGCCATCGGCGCCGAGAAGATCGAGACCGACGGCGGCATCGGCAAGGTCTCCATCGTCGGGGCCGGCATGAAGCACCACGCCGGCGTGGCCGCCAGGGCCTTCGAGGTCATGGCCCGCGCCGGGATCAACATCGAGCTCATCTCGACCTCGGAGATCAAGATCGCCATGGTGGTCCAGGAGCGCCACCTGGAACGGGCGGTGCGGGAACTCCACGCCGCCTTCGGGCTGGACGCGCCGCCGGCGAGGTGAGGGCGGGGCCGGGGCGGCCAGCCGCCGGGACGGGAGGCCGTGTGCGGATCCGCATCTACGACGCCACCCTCACCGAGGGCACCCGCGCCGCCGGCATCCACTTTTCGGTCCGCGACAAGCTGCGCATCGCCCTGCGCCTGGGCGAGCTGGGGGTGGCCTGGGTGGAGGGCGGCTGGCCCTCCCGTGCCGGCGACCGCCAGCTGTTCCGGCTGGCGCGCGGGCTCTCCTCCGACGCGGTACGCCTCTGCGCCTGCGCCGAGGTGCCCCTGCGCGGCCGCAGCGACGGCACCGGCCTCACCGCCGCGCTACGGGCCGGAACGCCCGCGGTGACGCTGCGCGCCCCGGTGTGGCGGCGCCGCGCCCCCGGCGCCTCCCGCGCCGCGG
>DASRTO010000223.1:0-14360 GCA_035655915.1 Anaeromyxobacteraceae bacterium | reverse complement strand
CCGAGGCCAGGGCGGACGCGGCCGAGGAGCGGGCCGCCACGGCGGCCGAGGAGGCCAAGGCCCACGCCTCCGAGGAGGCCCGGCTGGCGCAGGCCCACGCCGCCCAGGAGGAGGCCCTGCGCCGGATGCGCGAGGAGGCGGGCCGGCTCCGCTCGGAGGGGGCCGGCATCGCGGAGGCGCGGGAGCGGGCGGCCCAGGCGGCCCACGCCGCCGAGGAGGCCGAGGGCCGGGCCACCGCCCTCGACGCCGAGCTGCAGGCCGTCCGCTTCGAACGCGACCAGATCGAGCAGCGGCTGCTGGCCGCGGCCGAGGCCGGCGCCGGGGCCCGGGAGGCCGCGGAGGAGGCGGCGCGGCTCCGCTCGGAGCTCGCGGCCCGGGACGCGGAGCTGGAGGCGCGGCAGGCCGAGGTGCGCTCGCGCGGCGCCGAGCTGGAGCGGACACGCCGGGAGGCGGTGGAGCGGGACGGGGCGACGACGCAGCGTTTCGACCGGGAGCGGCGGGAGCTGGCCATCAGGCTGGCCGACCGCGAGGAGCGGCTGGCGCGCCTGGAGCAGGAGCTGGCCGCCGCCGAGGACCGAGCCCGGCGAGCGGAGGCCGAGGCCGCCGCACCCCGCGGGCCGGGCCCGGCCTCGCTGCGGCGCTGGCGCCTCGCGACCGGCGTCGCCGCCGGCGCGGCGCTGCTGCTCGCCCTGGCGCTCCTGTTGCGTGGACCGGCCCGGCCGGCCCCCCTCGCCTCGGGCGGCGCGGCCGTCACCGCCACGGCGGAGCCCCAGGCCGCGGCTCAGGTCCCGCCGGCGCCGGCCGCGTCGGCGAGCGCCATCCCAGCCCTCCCGGCGCCGCCGCGGGAGCCCCTGGCGTCGCCGGTCCCCCCGTCGCCCCTCCTCGCCGCGACCCGGCCCGGGGGCGAGGTCGTCGCCTGCGAGTGCCCGTCGATCTCCTACCGGGTCCGCTCCGGCGACCGACTGTGGGACATCTCGGCCCGCTACTACCAGGATCCACGCCAGTGGCGCCGGGTCTACCGCGAGAACCGCGACCGGGTGGCCGACCCGGACCTCATCTTCCCTGGGCAGCGGTTGCGGATCCCGGCCCGCGGCCGCTGAGCGGCCCGCCCCTCATGGCGACGATCGTCCGCGTCGAACCCCGGCGGGGGACAAGCCCCCGCCCTACCGCCCGTAGGGCGGATCCACGCGTGCAGGCATAGCCATCAGAACCACTCCGGCCGCATGCGGGCGTACGAGTCCTCGCCGGAGGCGCACAGGTCGAGGAGCCGCAGCGCCTCGGGAAGCTCGGTGGCCAGGAAGTACTGCGCCGCGCGGAGCTTGCCCTGGTAGAAGTCTGCCCAGGCCGCGTCGCGGGCGAGCCCCTCCCGCGCCGCCGCGGCCTGCCAGAGCCACTGCCAGGCCACCGCCAGGATGGAGAAGGCGCGCAGGTAGTCGGCGCTGTGGCGCAGCATCTCCTCGGCCCGCCCCTCGAGCCCCTGGGCCCCGAGCTGCATGGTGACCTCGGCCAGCCGCGCCCCGGCCGCCTCCACGGAGCCGGCCCACGACGCCTCCACGCCGGCCTTCCGGGCCCGCCGCGCCGCGGCGGCGATCTCCTCGAGCAGGGCCCTGAGGCCCGCCCCGCCCTCGGCCACCGCCCGGCGGCCCAGCAGGTCCAGCCCCTGGATGCCGGTGGTGCCCTCGTGGATGGAGTTCAGCTTCTGGTCGCGCAGCCAGGCCTCGGGCAGGTACTCGCTGGAGTAGCCGTAGCCGCCGTGGATCTGCAGGGCCAGCGCGTTCGACTCGAACCCGGCCTCGGCGGGGAAGCTCTTGGCCACCGGCGTCAGCACGTCGAGCAGCCGCTGGGCCCGCTGCCGCGCGCCCTGGTCCTCGGCGTGCCGGGCCAGGTCGGCCTGCAGGGCGGCCGAGACCAGGAGAGACAGGCCTCCCTCCACGATGGCCTTCTGCCGGAGCAGCATGCGGCGCACGTCGGCGTGCTCGACGATGGGCACCTGCGGCCTCGAGGGGTCGCGGGAGGCCAGGGGCCTTCCCTGGGGGCGGGCGAGCGCGTAGAGGCGCGACTCGTGGTACGCCACCGAGGCGGTGGCCACCCCGTGGCACCCCACCATGAGCCGAGCCTCGTTCATCATCTGGAACATGTGGGAGAGGCCCTGGTTCGGCTGGCCCACCAGCCAGCCGCGGCAGTCGCCGGCCTCCCCG
Source organism: Anaeromyxobacteraceae bacterium (assembly GCA_035655915.1). GTDB lineage: Bacteria > Myxococcota > Myxococcia > Myxococcales > Anaeromyxobacteraceae > DASTPH01. The sequence continues at coordinate 12,162 of DASRTO010000223.1, read as the reverse complement.
AAGCTCATGGCCAGGCTGGGCAGCCCGCGCCAGCCGATCTTGTGGATGAGGCCGGCCACCTGGACGTCGTTCCCGACCAGCCTCCCGCCCTCGCGGCGCAGCTTGGGGACGCAGAAGAGCGAGATGCCCTTCACCCCCGCCGGCGCCCCCTCGATGCGCGCCAGCACCAGGTGCACCACGTTCTCCGCCAGATCGTGGTCCCCGCCGGAGATGAAGATCTTGGAGCCCTCGATGAGCCAATGGTCGCCGGCCGGGCGGGCCCGGGTGGTCACGTCGGCCAGGCTCGAGCCGGCCTGCGGCTCGGTGAGGGCCATGGTGCCGGTCCACTCGCCCCGGTACATGGGCTCCATGTAGTCCCGCTGGAGCGCCTCCGACCCGAAGGACTCCAGCAGGTGGGCCGCGCCGGCGGTGAGGCCCGAGTAGGACACTGCCGAGAGGTTCCCCGCCATGAGGTACAGCTCGGCGGCGGTGGCCACCGAGAGCGGCAGCTGCTGCCCACCCACCTCGGCCGGCCGGGCCGCCGCGATGAGCCCCAGGGCCACCAGGCGGGGGTGGATCTCGTGCAGCAGCGGGTGGACCGTCACCTTCCCGTCCTTGAGCACCGGCGGATCGCGGTCCACCGCCCGGTAGGAGGGGAAGAGCACCTCGCGCGCCAGCCGCCGCGCCGCCGAGAGGTAGAGGTCGAAGGTCTCGCGCGAGTGGTCCCGGAAGTAGGGGAGGCGGCACAGCGAGGTGACGTCCAGGACCTCGTGGAGCACGAACTCCACGTCGCGGTCGCTGACCAGGGGATTCTGGGCTTCGGCCATGCCGCCCAGTCTAGCGCTTGAAGAGCCCCTCCAGGCGCTTCTTCGCCTCCTCGGCGGCCTTCTTCTCGAGGTCCTGCTGCGAGGCCGGGGTGGGGGCGCCCACCGCCTTCCGCAGCGCCGCGGTGCCGGCCTCGCGGAGGACGGCGTTCGCGGCGGGCTTCACGTCCAGGCCGGAGATGGCGGGGCTCCAGGCCGGGCCGGTGAGCCGGAAGGCCACCGGCACCGGCGCCGAGGGGCGGGCCTTGCCGCCGGTGATGGAGGCCACCGTCTGCGGCGACAGCGCCACCGTCACCGGCATGTCCAGCGTGCCGTCGACCCGGAAGCCGCCGCCGAGGTCGATCTGGGCCTCGGGGCGCGCCACCGCGATGGGCTTCTTCAGGCGGGCGAAGCCGTCCTTGAACTCGACCTCGAAGGGCTGCTCCTTGCCCAGGCTGGTCGATCCGCCCTTCCCCACCTTGCCGGCCAGCCCGAAGGGCAGGGCCCGGGCCAGCGGGCCGGCCGCCTCGGCCACCAGGTCCTTGCCGTGGAAGGTGGCGTCCTGCAGCTTGCCGGAGAGGAGCCCCGCCAGCGTCCTCGGCAGGTCGGGCTTCCCCAGCCCCCCGCCGCCCAGGTCCACCACCCCGTCGAACTTGCCGGTGAGGATCTTCTTGTCGGTGAAGGGGAGGAGCGCCTGCTGCAGGTCCACGCCGCGCGCCGTCACCTTGGCCAGGAACGGCTCGTCCGGGCTGGCGAGGAACACCTTGCTCCCGGCGGCCGAGAGCGAGCCGCCCATGGCCTGGGCCTCGCCCTTCTCCACCACCACCTCGTCGCCTCGCACCCGGATGACGGCGGTGACGTCGCGGGCCTCGACCTTGCGCACCTTGAGGAGCCCGATGCGGACCCGCGCCTCGCCGGAGAGCCCGGCCAGGGCCTTGGCGTCGGCCTTCTCCGGCTTCCCCGGTTGCCGGGGCGCCGCCTTCTTCGGGGAGGCGGGCAGGAGCAGCCGGTCGAGGTCCAGCCGGGCGCTCTCGGCCTCGGCCTGGAAGCGGGTCTGCTCCCTCCCGGGAGGCCCGCCGCGGGTGACGGTGGCCCGGGCGGTGAGGCCGTCGCCGGGGAGGAGCAGCTCGGCCGAGTCGATGGCGATGGTCTGCTCGTCCCCGGCGGCGCGCCGCGTCCCGGCCGCCGCGAGGCGCAGCCGCTCGCCCGGGATCTTGGCCACCTGGCCGCCCGGCCGCAGGTCCAGGCCAGTCAGGTCGGCGGCGGCCTCGAAGGACAGCGCGCCGCTGGCGCCCGTGCCCCGCAGGCGGGCCGTGAAGGTCATGGCGCCACCGGCGGCCTTGGCCAGCGTCCCGGGGAAGTCCAGCCGCGCCGGGGTGAGGTCCACCCTCACCTCCAGCGCCTGGCGGGCCTCGGTGCCGGTGCCGCGCAGCGACAGGTCGACCGGGCCGGCGATCCGGCCTCCCAGCGCCCGCGCCAGCGGCGGGTAGAAGTCCGCCAGGCGGTCCGGGTCGAGCCCGTGCGAGACGATCTCCAGCCCCTCCACCTTGGGGGAGCCGGCCGCCAGGCCCGAGACGCGCCCCTTCCCGACGAGGCTGGCCGGCCCGACCGCCAGGTGCAGCCTGGAGATGGAGAGGTCGCCCCTCCCGGCGTCGCCCTCCAGGTCGGCGTCCAGCGCGGCGTCGAGGGCCTCCCCGCCCTGGAAGACCAGGCCGGAGGCCTTGAAGCCTCCCTTGACGCGGGTGGGGCCGGTCCCGCCGGGCAGCGCGGCGCCGAGGGCGGCCTCCAGCGCCGCCTCGAGGCGGCCGCCCCGGAATCCGACGCTCGCCGGCACGAAGGGCGCCAGCGGTGCCATGTCCAACGGCTCCACCTCCAGCTTCACCGACTCGACGGCGGGCCGGAGCGTCGGCGGGAGCGGCGCGGAGCGCACCTCCAGTCTCAGATTTTGCCTCGGGCCGAGCACCGCCGCCCGCAGGAGCAGGTCCAGCGGGCGGCCCCGGGCCAGGTCCGCCACCGTCAGCTCGATCTGGTCCACGAAGAGCTCCCGGCCCCCGGGGCGGCTCCGGTCCACGAAAGCGATGCGCCCGCCGAGGAGCGCGGCGCGGTCGACGCTCAGGAAGGAGAGGTCGCGCGGAGCGCCGGCCGGGGCGGGCGTCTCGGCGGCGGCCGTCCCGCCGGCGGGGGCCTCCGCCAGCGACCGCTGCAGCCGCTCGACGTTGGTCGAGCCGTCGGGGAGGCGGACCACGTTCAGGCGCAGCCCCTCCACCTCGGCGGAGCGGACCCGCACCTCCTTGCCTCGCGAGAGGAGCGCCCGAAGCAGGGCCACCTTCACCTCGACGCGCTTCGCCTCCAGGAGCGGCAGCTCCTCGCCCGCGGCCGGGCCGACGCGGACGTCGCTCACGCGGACGCCCAGGCCGCCCAGCACCCTGGCGGCGACGCTGCCCACCTCGACCGGACGGCCCAGCCGCTGCGACAGCTCGGCCGCCTCGCCGCGGGCCCGCGTGGTCAGCAGCGAGTCGAGCGCCAGCAGCCCGACGGCGGCCAGGACCACCAGGGCGCCCGCCGCCGCCCCGACGACCACGGGCCAGCGCCGGCGCCTCCGCGGAGCGGGCGGGAACGAGGGCTCGGCGTTCATGGCGGGCATGGTGGCAGGCATAGCGCGGTCCCCCTTGCCGCGGGAGTCTAGCCGGACGCGGCCGGCGCGCCTGGGGCGTCGGGGGGGCTCTCCGGATGGGGCCGTAGGTGGAGGTGCGCGCCGCAAGACACCCAGGTGGTACCGCGCCGCGCCGCTCGCCTCGCCGTATGGTGGAGCCGCCCGGGCGTCCGGGCAAGGAGGGCAACCATGTCGAGCGCGAAGCGGTACGTCATCTTCCTGGGTCTGGCTACGGCCGCCGCCGGATGCTCCGGCGGAGGCGATCGGGCGCCGGCGGCGGCGCTCTCGGGACCTGCCGCGGCCACCGTGCCCCAGGGGCTCTACGGCATCGACCCCGCCTCGGGCGTCCTCGTCTACGTCGACCCGGCGACCGCGGCGGCGACCGTCATCGGGCCGGTGGGCCTCCCGCTCCAGAGCGCCGGGGCGGACTTCGACTGCGACGGGACGCTGTGGGCCTTCTCCTCGGTGGGCGGCCAGCAGATGGATCTCTACACGCTGGACCTCGCGACCGGGGCGGCCTCGGTGGTGAAGTCCTTCGACGCGACCGGCCTCGCCACCGGCTCCGGCTTCGAGTTCGGGCCCGACGAGTCGACGCCCTTCTGGCGCAACGGCCCGTCCCTCTTCACGCTCGACCCGGCGGCGGGCACGGTACAGCTGGTGGGCCCGGCTGGCGACGGCGTGAGCCTCACCATGCCGCCGAGCTGCGACCAGTTCCTCGGCGGCGACTGCGACGGCGAGGACTGCGCCCTGGCCCGCATCGACCCGGCCACCGCGGCGGTGACCCGCATCGGCCCCACGGGAGGGATCGCCTTCACCTCGCTGGCGGCGGCGCCCGACGGCAGCCTCTACGGCCACTCCAACGGAGACCTCTACCGCCTCGACCCGGCCACCGGCGCTCCCACGCTGGTCGGCCCCATCACCACCGGCAACGAGGACACCTTCCTGCCCCAGGGCATGGCCTACGGCCCGCGCGGCGTCTGCTGCGCGCCGCTGGACTGCAGCGCGGCCGCTGCCACCTCGGCTACGCTCTGGCCGCCGAACCACCGCCTGGTCGAGGTCGGCGTCCAGGGCGTGGATGCCGGCGGCGCTCCGGTGACGGTGACCGTCACCGGGGTGAGCCAAGACGAGCCGGTGAACGACCTTGGCGACGGGAACACCGCCCCCGACGCCGTGCTGGCCGGCCCGGTGGCCGGCATCCGCGCCGAGCGCTCCGGGCTCGGCGACGGCCGGGTCTACCACCTGGCCTTCACCGCCGCTGCCGGGGCCCGCTCCTGCCAGGGGACCGTGGCCGTGTGCGTGCCCCACGACCAGGGGCAGGGGGCGGCCTGCGTCGACCAGGGGCCGCTCTTCGACTCGACGGCCCCCTGAGAGTCTCCGGATGCGCGCCGCCGAAGCCTGGGCGGTCGTGGAGAGCCTTCTCGCCTCGCCGGCTTTCGGCGCCCTCACCGCCACCGGACGCCAGGCCGCGGTGGCCGCCGAGGTACTGCGCGAGGTACATCAGGGGAACCGCGGCGACGAGTCGCCGGTGGCGAAGGTCCAGGTGAGCACCAGCACCGCGTTCACTCGATCGAGGAGGGCCAGGCGGTCGGGATCGGAAACCGGCGCGTAGACCGCGCCCTGGAACACGAGGTGCGGCCAGAGGCGCCAGGAGACGACCGGCCCGAGGCGCACCAGCTCCGGGCCGGGGCGGCCGTCCTCGAAGGCCCATTCGGCGCCGGCCCCGAGGTACAGCGCACCGCCGCGCAGCCTGGCCGCCCAGGCGAGCCTCGCCACACCGCACCACGGCGGCGCGCAGACCGCGCGGAGCCACTCCTCGTAGATCTGCGCCCCGGCGGGCGGGTCCACGAACCGGACCGCGTTCACCTCCCAGAGCGCGAGGCCCCCGGGCGTCGGGACGGCTCCCGAGGCGAACAGGTCGAGCGTCCGGTAGGTGAAGCCGCCGCCCTTGGGGAGCCCCTCGTGCCGGGGCGCCTCCGGGAGCGGCAGGTGCTGGAAGGCGTGCGTGGTGCGCACGCCGGCCCACAGGTCGAACACCAGAAGGGCCACCCGCAGGTCGGCGGCCGCCGCGGCGAAGCCGAGCCCCAGCGCGCCGTGGACCTCGACGCCGCCCCAGGTCCAGTGGGGCTTCCCGAAGCCCGCGGCGAGGCTCAGGTGCTGCAGGGTCCCAAGATCGACCCGCCCGGCCCCGAAGGCGCGGGCCTCGCCGCGCTCCCAGTGATCCTCCGGCTCGTCGGCGCCCGCGAGGGGAGCCGCGCCGAGGAGGAGCAGCGCGGCCGCGAGAGCCCGCCGGCGACCCGCCACCGCATCCCTGTCCCGCCTGGAAGACGCCCCCAGCCGCATGGCCCTCCCTCCTGCCGGCTACCCGATCCTACTCCCGCGAGGCCCCGGTCCGCGACGCCGGACCTGCCCGGCGGTTCGCGAGGCCACGGCGCGCGGGACCCCGGGCCGGCGCCGGCGAGGCCGGGCCCCGAAGGCGCGATCGCTCAGGAGGACGTAGGAGGCGGACACCTCCGAGGCGCGCTGGAGCGTGCCCGGCGCCCCGGGGTCGCGCGACCAGCGCCGGGCGTCCGTCCACTCCAGGCCCACCGCGTGCCGCCCGGCGATGCGAAGCCGGCCCGAGAGCGCGAGGTGGCTCTGCGCCTCGAGGCCGCCGGCCTCTCCCGCCCCCGCCACCAGGTACTGCCGCAGCCCGGCGCCGATCGCTCCCCGGCTGCCCAAGAGCAGCCGCGACTCCAGCGCCAGCTGGGCCGCCGGGCCGCGGTGGTTGCCGGAACCGTCCGCCGGCGCGAACGCGGCGCCGGCCGTGCCGAAGCCCGTGCCGAGGACCGCCGTGCCCTGCAGGGCCACCCCGCCCCGGGCGCCCAGCTGGCCGGTGGTGGCCGCCCCCAGGGCGGCGGTGCTCACGTGGAAGGGGCCGGGCGCCGCGTAGTCGAAGAGGCCGGCCAGACCCCAGATCCCGCTCCAGCTCCCCTCGATGCGGCCTGCGGCCAGCATCCCCCGCACGAAGAGCGCGGAGAGGAGCGACTCTCGCGTCCCGGAACGCAGCCCGGCCTGCAGGTCGAAGTGGTCGAAGGGGTGGCGCACCGGCCAGCCGTCCTCGCCCGGAAGCCCGTGGATGAGGTGCAGCCCGAGGAGGGCGGCCGGCGCCGCCCCGGATCCCGGAGCGCGATCGAAGGCCGCGCCGGCGGAGGCCTCGAGGTACGTCACCGGCTCCTGATCGAAGTCGAAGGTGCGGTACCGTTCGCCGAACATCAGCCGGTTGGCGCCGGTGGGAGGCGACACCAGGAAGGCCGCTCCCTCGCGCCAGAAGCCGGGCGGGCCGTCCCCCCCGCAGAGGATCAGCGCCGCGCTGCGGTAGAGCACCTCGCCCAGGAACGAGCCTCCCACCGAGGTCATGATCTGGTCGTTGATGGAGGCGGGCTCGGTCTCGCCCGCGATCTCCCACATCGTGCTCCCCAGGGACGCGACCCCGAACGACCACCACATTCCGAGCCCCATGGAACGGGCCGCCCCGTAGTAGAGCGAGCCCGTGTAGGGGTGCATGAGGTTGTTCATCTGGAAGGGATCCCCGTCGAGCTGCCAGTTCCCCACGTTCCGGGCCGCGGACTGCGGGTCGGTCCTGGCCCACTCGTAGCCGAGCACCTGGCGGTCGATCAGGTTGAGCCCCGCCACCACCACCCCTGCCTCCAGCAGCGGTACCCAGGCGCTCTGCCGGTAGGCCGGTCCCCGCGCCCGCACCTCGGCGACGCCGCCCAGGTTGCTCCCGTCCAGCGGCGCGGCAGGATCGCGCATCGCCACCGCCTCTCCGCTGGCAGCAGGCGGATCCGCTGGCGGCGGAGGCGGGTCCGCGGCCCCGCGTCCGGCGCCAGCTGCCAGGGCGGCGACGAGGACCACGAGCTGGTGCTGGATCCGCATGGCGCCCCCCGCGCCGACGGCCGCCGACCTCCCCGGGAACGACCCGCTCGACCTCTCGGGCCCCCGACGCAGGGACAGGGGTCGCGTCGCCTTGCGACACCCGTCGCCCTGACGAGCGGCTCAAGTCCCGACTGGCGCGCGAGCAGGGGATGCCGGAGTGACGCCGAAGGCCGGGAACCGCTCGACGAGGCGAGCCGCGATGCGCTCGGCGTTGGCGAGGATGGTCAGGGCGGTATTCACGGCCAGCGACGAGGGGACCGCGGCTCCGTCGGTCACGAAGAGGCCCGGATGCCCGAACACCTCGCCGGCCGCGTCCACCACCCCGCGCTCCTGCGAGTCGGCCATCCGGCACGAGCCCACCTGGTGGGCGCTGGAGAAGTGGACGTCCCGGTACGGCCGCCCTTCCGGGTTCACGAAGTCGAGGGCCAGGGGCCGGCACCCGTTCCGGCGAAGGATGGAGTGGAGGAGGTCCACGGTGCGGCTGCGATAGGAGCGCCACCAGGGAGCGCTCTCCAGCGTCACCCGCGCGCTCCCGTCCGCCGAGAACTCAAGCCGGCCCGAGGGCGGCGTGAGCCCGAAGGCGGCGAGCACGATGGTCCGGCGGCGGAATTCCCGCATCCGCTCCACGGCGGGGCGGCCGAAGTACGAGAGGGCGCTCGAGCCCTCGAGGCGCAGCCTGGCCGCCGACGCCACCTGGATGGGGAGCGCCTTGGCCGCGGTCACCATGGTGCCGTGGGAGTCGAGAAACTGGTAGCTCACCATTCCGGGGTGGGACCGGCCCGTGTAGTTGTCGACGTCGGGCAGCCCCTCGGCCAGGAGGCCGGCTGCCTTCACGCTCCCGTTGAAGGCGATGTGCCTGCCCACGTGGGGCGCGAGGTGGGGCAGCTGAGCCCTGGAGCGCAGGAGCAGCGATGCGGTGTGGACGGTCCCGCCCGCCAGCACCACCAGGCGGGCGCGCGCCAGGACCGACTCGCTTCCGCCCCGGCTCCGGCAGAGGACCTGGTAGCGGTGGGGGATGGAGGCGATGGGTCCGGAGCGCGGGGCGCGCCGCGCGTCGACCAGGGGTCGGATCGACTCTGCCTCGAGGTCGGTGGCGATCCCGGCGCCGGCCTCGACGATCCGGGGGAGGTAGGTTTCCAGGAGCGAGCGCTTGGCGCCGAAGGTGCAGCCGGCGATGCAGTACCCGGCGCCGACGCACCCCCTGACCGCGTAGCGGGCGCGCTCGCAGTGGTAGCCCAGGTTCTTCATCATGAGCGCGAAGACCAGCCCGGTCCTCGGGACCTCCTCGGCGCGGATCTGCTCCACCTCGAGCATGCGCTCGGCCAGCTGGTAGTACGGGTCGAGCGCGGCCCGGTCCACGCCTCGCGGCCAGAGCCGCGTTCCGCGCTCGTCCACCTGCTCGAAGGCCCTGGAGGGAGCCCGCAGGCAGACCATCTCGAAGAAGGCGGAGCCGCCGCCGAGCGCCTCGGCGTAGGTGAGATCGAGGTTCTCCCCCGGCACGCCCTTCAGGTACCGCAACAGGTACTTCGGGTCCTGGGTGCGCCGGAAGTCGGAAGCCGGGTCGAGCCGCGGCCCCTTCTCCACCACCTGGACGCGGAGCCCGGCGCGGGCCAGGCGCAACGCCGGGGCCGCGCCGCCGAAGCCGCTCCCGATCACCAGCACGTCGGTCTCGAGCGTCCGCATGGCTCCTCCGGGGTTCACGGCGGGTTGCCGTCGGCGGTGGCCGACACGGCCAGGAAGCGGCCCGGGACGGGATAGGATTGCTGCTCCAGCGGCAGCAGCCCGGAGGCGCCCTGGAAGTCGATGAGCGGGCACCCCCGGTCGTCGTCGTAGATCCCGGCGTAGAAGGCGGCCTGGGCCAGGTAGATGGCGCCGTCGTAGACCCGCGCGGTGGTGCCGTCGCCGTTCGAGAGCCCGTCCTGGACGACGCGGTTGCGGCGCTCCAGGTCGAGCTCCGGATAGGGCCGTCCGAACAGCCTCCGGGCGCGCCGGTCGAGGTCCCAGACGAACCAGGAGCGGTAACGCGTGAAAGGGTAGAACGGGTCGAAGAAGGCGCGCACCAGGTTCGGATCGTCGCGCGGCGCCCCGGGGATGACCGCCTCGACGAAGGCCCGCATCACCCGATCGGCCTCGCCATCCTCCGGTTCCGGGTACATCCGCAGCGCGATGCGCAGCGGCGCGCACCCCTCGAGCAGGGCCGCCGCGGCGGCGACCCCCATGCACCGGAGCGCTTCCCGCCTGGGAACCTGGATCCCGATCGGCGGCCCCTGGCTTCCCGACATGGCGCCCCTCCTCCCGATCGCTGGACAGGAGGGGTCGCGTTTTCTGACAGCGCGCCGCGGGGCCCCGCCGGCGTGGTCAGGTCAGGGCGCCGGCGATCGCGCCGCACCGCGAGGCCAGGCGCTCCCACGCGGCCAGGAGCCGGGGCGCCGCCGCCAGGGCAGCCAGGGCCACCGCCAGGCCCGCCGCGACGTCGGTCAGGTAGTGGAACCGGCCGTAGACGGTGGACAGGTACAGGGAGACGATCACCGGCGAGAGCGTCCAGAAGGCGGGGCGGTGCGCTCGCCAGGCCGCGCCCCACATCACCGTCGCGGCGGCGCAGTGGGGGCTGGGGATGGTGCCGCCGACGTAGTGGGCCTGGCTCCGCATGAGCTCGGCGAGCCACGTCCAGCCCCACCCCCGGAGCGGGACCGTGAACTGGTCGCCCATGAACGGCACCGGGCCAGCCACCGGGCAGAGGACGAAGCCCAGGTCGCAGGCCACGTTGGCGAGCCCCAGCGCCAGGAGGTAGTGCTCCAGCGCCGCCTCGCCGCCGCGGTCCCACAGGAGCGCGCCCAGGGCCGGGTAGAGCGCCAGGTAGATGACGTAGCAGAACATGAGCCACTCGGTGAGCCAGGGGCGCACGAAGCGCTGCAGCCACAGCGCCGGCTGGGCCCCGAGCGCGGCCTGCTCGAGGTCCAGCACGCCCTGGTCGAGCCAGCGGCCGTGAAGAAGCAGCTGCAGCGGCGCCACCGCGCCGAAGAGCCAGCCCAGGCCCAGCGCCACCGCCGCCAGGTGCAGCGCGGGGCGGGCGCGGCGCAGCGGGAGGCGCGGCTCGAGCCAGACGGCGCCCAGGTAGGCGGCCCCGACCGCGAGGGCCCTCGCCGCGAGCCAGGGCCCGTCCGCAACCCGCCCCCCGGCGGCGGCGGCCGCGGCCGCCACCATCGCGAGCCCGCCCAGCACCGGCAGGTCGGCCGGCCGGAAGGCGAAGGGACCCAGGTGGATTCGCGCCGTGGCCACGTGGCTCACCCGAAGAGGATGAAGAAGTCGGTGGCGACGCCGAGCAGCCAGTGCGCCAGTACCACCGGCCAGATGGAGCCGGCCCGGATCGCCACCGAGCCCCAGGCCAGTCCGGCCGGGATGGCGCCGACGATCTCGCCGGCCGGCTTGCCGATGTGGACCAGGGTGGTGGCCAGGGTCTGCACCAGCACGGCATCGACGTCACCGAGCCGCCGGCGCAGGCCGCCCTGGAGCAGGCCGCGGAAGTAGCCCTCGTACCCGACGTAGTAGAGGAGATACAGGCCGGCGTGGGCGGCGAACCGGGCGCCGGAGGTGCCTGCACCGGGCCAGAGGGGATACTCGAGCCGGAACGCGGGCATGCGGGCGGCCAGGAATGCGGCGGCCAGCATCACCGGAGCCATCGCCGCGGCGGCCTTGCAGCCGAACCGCCAGTCGCCGAGCCCCAGGCTGGCCTCGGCCAGCCGCTGGCGCGGGGGCAGCGCCGCCACCGCCAGGGCCGGGAGCGCCAGCGTGAAGAGCGGAGCGGAGAAGGCCCAGGCGGACGCGGTCCAGCTCGGGTCCCCGAGGAGCACCAGCCGCTCCTGCACCTGCGCCCGGTAGAACCCGGGCGAGCCCCAGTAGCGGAAGGCAGTACAGAGGACGGGGGCCAGCAGGAGCAGCAGCGTCGGCTTTCGGCTCTCGCCGCGCACCGCCCCGGCCAGGGGCAGCGTCAGTTCATGGCTCGGGTTCATGCCCTGCCTCCCGGCGGCGCTCGATCCAGCCCCACGTGCTGCGGATCCCCTCGGCGAGCGGGGTGATGCGGTAGCCGAGATCCCGCTCCGCCTTGGCGGTGGAGAAGGCTCCGTCGAGCAGGAAGGTCTCCAGCCAGCCGGGCGTGACGAGGGGGTAGCCCTCGAGCCGTGCAGCCCGGAACACCTCCAGGCAAGCGAAGCCGCGCGCCAGGCCGGCCGGCAGCGGGAGGCGCAGGTGCCGGCGCCCGCTCGCCTGGTCCACCAGGTCGAGCAGGCGGCGCAGCGGGGCGTTCTCGCCGCCGAGGATGTAGCGCTCTGCCGGGCGCCCCCGCTCCATGGCGGCCAGGAGGCCCGCCACCAGGTCCTCCACGTAGACGTAGTTCCCCACCGCGCGGCCGCCGGCCAGCAGGAAGGGCAGGCGCCCCCGGGTGTACAGGTCCAGAAGGCGCGAGACCGAGTTCCCCTCCGTCCACTTGCCCGGGCCGTAGACGCGCGTCGGGTTCACCACCACCACCTCCAGGCCGTCGCGGGAGGCCCGGAGGGCCTCCTGCTCCGCCTCCAGCTTCGACGCCTCGTACTCGGTGAGCGGCGGCCGCGAGCGGTGCGTGCCCTCATCCCCGACCGTCCCCGGAGGCGTATCACCGAGGGTGACGATGCTCGAGGCCACCACCACCCGGCGCACGCCGGCACGGCTGGCCGCCTCGAGCAGGTGGCGGGTCCCCTCCACGTTGACGCGGCGGAAGATGGCGGGGTCCCGGGCCCAGGTCCGGGCGTGGGCGGCGAGGTGGTAGACCTCGCGGCA
>DASRTO010000222.1:0-17440 GCA_035655915.1 Anaeromyxobacteraceae bacterium | reverse complement strand
CGCCCGCGGAACGGGCCGCCTCGCGCCCGCGAGTCCGCCCTCCGGCCCCGGCGGCGGTTCGCCCACCCGCGCCCGCGCCCGGTTTCGCCCGCCCGGACGCGAGCCGGCGCGCCCTGTCAGGCCCGCCGGCGAGGCACGCCCCTTGCTCGTCGCCCGGGATGGCGCTCGGCCGGATCCGCGCGCCGCCACCCTCTCCAGAGGAATCCGCCATGACCACGGAGAACGGAGCCGGCGGGAAGAAGCCCCTCGCCGTCTACGCCATCATCGATCGCAAGGAGTCCGGCAAGCCCGCCATCTGGCTGCGCGTCGGTGCCGCCTTTCCCAACCGCGACGGGAGCCTGACCCTGCTCCTCGACGCCTTCCCCGCCACCACCAACCGCCTCCAGGTCCGCGAGCCCCGCTTCCCGGAGGACCGCAACGGCCGGACGGCGCCCGCCGAGGAGGCTCACCCGTGACCGGCTCGCGGCGCCTGCCGCTCCTGGCGCTGCTGGCCCTGCTGCTGCCCGGCCCGGCGCTGGCCGCCAGGAAGGCGCTCGCCCCCGGGGAGCAGGTGGACCTGAACCGCGCCAGCGCCGCGGAGCTCCAGCGCCTGCCGGGCGTGGGGCGCAAGCGGGCCGACGCCATCGTGGCGGCGCGGGCCCACCGGCCCTTCAGGCGCCCCGAGGATGTGCTGCGGGTGAAGGGGCTCTCCCGCTCCTGGTTCGACAAGGTGAAGGGGCACCTCTCCGCGGGTCCGGCGGCGCCAGGCCCCGCTCCGGCCCCGGCGGGGAGGCGCTGACGGGTCCGGGCCCCGCGCGAGTCCCACCGCCGCGCTTGACACCCCGCGGCCCGGTCCGCTACGAGGGGCTCACATAGCAGCCACCCGCTCCGGGGACAGGGAAGCCGGTCGAAGGCCGGCGCGGTCCCGCCACTGTAGCCGGGTCGAAGTCGCCCGCAGGGCAGTCGTCACTCCCGCTCGAAGGACGGGCGGGGGGAAGGCGGCGGGCGGCGGCGGCGAGCATCTCTCGCCGCCACCCGGAAGCCAGGAGACCTCCTCCGGAGCAGGGCCGCGGACGGGCCGCGGCCCCACGACACGTTCTCGCGTCCGAAGGAGACGCGCGGAAGTGACCAGCGTTCCGCTCCGAGGGGTCCTGGCGGCCCTCGCCCTCTGCGCAGCCCTCGCCGCTTCGGCCGAGGGCGAGGAGCAGGCCCCCATCCACCTCCCGGAGGTGGTGGTGCCGCTGCCCCGCCTGGAGGTCGCCGGCGACGCCACCGGCTCGGCCACGGTGGTCGAGGCCGACCGCTTCCAGGGGGAGGCCAAGGGGGTGGCGGAGCTGGTGTCCACCGCCCCGGGCGTGGCGGTCCACGAGTACGGCGGCCTGGGGAAGCTCGCCACCGTCTCCATCCGCGGCTCCAGCGCCGACGCGGTCACGGTGATGCTCGACGGGCTGGTGCTCAACACCGCCTTCGGCGGTGGCGTGGACCTGTCCACCATCCCTCGCCACTGGATCGACCGCATCGAGGTGGTGCGCGGCGCCGAGGGCGCCCGCTACGGCGCCGGGGCCATGGGTGGGGTGGTGAACGTGGTGACGCGGCGGGCCGATCCCGGCGCCTGGTCGGCGCAGGCGGCCTACGGCTCCTTCGGGACCTTCACCCTCTCCGGCGACGCCGCCCTGGGCGGCGACGATTGGTCCGCGCTGGGGGCCGCCTCGCTCGACGCCACCGGCGGCGGCTTCCCCTTCCTGTGGGACTTCACGCCGAGCACCTCCGGCGACCCGCTCGTGCCTCAGGTCCGCCAGAACAACGCCGGCTGGCTGGGCGGGCTCCTCCTCAAGGGGGACTGGAGCGGCTGGGGAGGGCGCTTCGACGCCCTCCTCCAGGCCTCGGCGGCCCGGCGCGAGCTTCCCGGCCCCCCGGCGCACGCGACGCTCGGCGACGGCCAGGACGACGGCCGGGCGGTGACCCTGGTCCGGCACGCGCGCCGCCTGGACGAGGGGCTGTCACTACTCGTGGAGGCGTCGGGACGCCTGGACCGGCTCGACGCCACGCTGGAGGAGGCTCCCGGCGGGGCGCGCCAGCGCGGCGGCGCCCTTGGGCTTCGGGCCGAGACGACCTGGGCCCACGGCGCGGGCCTCCTCGCCGCCGGAGCCTCGGCCTCGGGCGAGCGGATCACCTCCGAATCGCTGGGGGGAACCCGCACCCGCCCCGGCCTGGCCGCCTGGATCGCCGACGACCTGGCCTTCCTCGGGGGCCGCCTCCGGGTCGGGCCGGCCGTCCGGTTCGATCAGGTGGGCGACTTCGGCGGCCTGTCGGGGAAGCTGGGCGTCGCCGCCCGGCTGTGGGGGCCGCTGGCGGCCAGGGCCAGCGCCGGGCGCACCTTCCGGGCGCCGAGCCTCGCCGAGCTCTTCCTGGAGCAGGGCCTGCTCCAGCCGAACCCCGACCTCCGCCCCGAGAGCGCCTGGAGCGCCGACGCCGCGCTGACCGCCGAGGGGCCCGCGGGCTACGCCTCGGCCGGGGCCTTCGCCTCGCTGTACCAGGACCTCATCGTCTACGAGCCCGGCACCGGCAACCGGCTCAAGCCCTTCAACGACGCCAAGGCGTCGTTCCGCGGGGTCGAGGTGGAGGCCGCCAGCGCCCCGCTCCGCCGCCTGCTGGGCCTCTCGGCCTCGGTGGCCTACACGTGGCTCCGCAGCGAGAACCTCCGCGGCAATGAGCAGGTGTTGGGGAAGGAGATCTCGCATCGCCCCCGTCACCGGCTGTTCGCCCGCCTCTCCATCGAGGGAGAGCGGGCCGGCGCCCACGGCGAGGCGCACTGGGTCTCGGCGCAGTACCAGGACGCCCAGAACCTGGTGCCCATCCCGGAGGCCTGGCTCTTCTCGGTGGGTGGTTTCCTGCGCCTGCTCCGGCGCCCCGAGATCCGCCTGGCGGTCGAGGTGAAGAACCTCCTCGACGACCGCACCCTCCAGGACGGCTTCGGCAACCCCCTCCCCTCGCGGGCGGTGATGGTGACCGCCCGCTTCTCACAGGAAGGCAGTGCCCCATGAAGACCTTCGTCCCAACCCCCGTGCCGGCGGTCCTCGCCGCCCTGGCCGCCGCCCTTCTCGCGGGCTGCGGTCAGGAGCTCGCCTGCCCCTCCGACCAGGCAGCCTGCGGCGGCACCTGCGCCGCCCTGGCGGTGGACCCCCAGAACTGCGGCGCCTGCGGGAATCCCTGCCCGGCCGGCGAGACCTGCCGCGCCGGAGCCTGCACCGACTGCGCCGCCGTCTGCGGCGCCGGCCGCTGCGTGGCTGGCGCCTGCCTGGCCGACCTATACGTGGCCTGCTTCGCCTCCGACGAGGTGCGCGGCGTCATGGCCGACCTCGCGCCGGCGGGCCCGCCTTTCCGGGCCGACAACGGCCCGGTCTCGCTGACGGCGAGCGGCGGTGCGGTGTGGGTCTCCCATTCGCTGGTGCCGACGCTGCTCGGGCTCCACCCGGACCGGAGCGTCCCGCTCCGCATCACGCTGGGGGGCTCGGACATCGAGGTGGTCCGCCCCTTCGGCGCCCTGCTGGCCGCCTCCGACTCCGGCAGCGGCACGCTTGTGCTGGTGGACCCGGTGCGGGCCGCGGCGGTGGACGAGGTGGACCTGGCGGCGAGCCCGGGGCAGTTTCCGAACCCGCTGGCCCCGGCCTTCGTCGGCACGACGGGCTACGTGCCGCTCTACGGCAGCGCCGCCGCCCCGGACTACGCCGAGGCCCAGGCGGTGGCGGTGGTGGATCTCTCCGCCTCGGCCACCTGCGCCGCGCCGCCCTGCGGCTCGGTGGTGAAGCGGCTCTCGCTCCAGGACCCGACCTTGCCCGGCGCCTGCCGGCCGGGCACCTGCGACGCCCCGGGCTACCCATTCCCGTCGCGCGCGGTGGCGGTCGAGTCCCCTCCCGGCCGCTCCCGGGTCCTGGTCACCCTCGCGAATCTGAAGTCCGGCCCCTTCGGCTACTACACCGACCCCGCCGGCCACGGCCGGCTGGCGGTGATCGACGCCGCCAGCGGCGACGCGCTCTCCACCCTGGACCTGGGGCCGGACTGCCTGAACCCCGGGGGCATCGCCGCCCTCGGCACCACCGTCTGGGTGGCCTGCGGCGCCAGCGGGACGCTCCTGCCGGTGGACGCCTCGGTGGAAACCCCGGTGCCCGGGACGGCGCTGCCGCTGCCGGCCGGCTTCGTCCCGGGCAACCTCGCCTTTTGCGGGGCACAGGGCTTCGTCACCGACCAGTATTCTGGCAGCATCGCCCGGTTCGACCCGGCGAACCTCCCCGCGGTGGCCATCGAGGCGGTGTGCCCGGTGGACCCGGTGGCCGGCTGGGCCTGGGCGGCGGACGTGACATGCGGACCCTAGCGGCACTGGCGCTGGCCTGGCTGGCCCTCCCCCTCCGGGGCGCCGCCGGCGAACCGGCCGGGCGCGCCCCGGAGTGGCTCGGCCCCCCGCCGCCAGCCTCTCCGCGCCGGGTGGTCTCGCTCGCCCCGAGCTTCACCGACATGGTGCTGGCCCTGGGCGAAGGCGCGCGCCTGGTCGGGGTCACGCGCTACGACGACGCCCCCGAGGTCCGCTCGCTGCCCCGGGTGGGCGGCTTCCTCGACCCGAGCCCGGAGGCGGTGCTGGCGCTGCGGCCGGACCTGGTGCTGTGGCTCACCGACGGCGGGGCCTTCCCGGCAGTGAAGCGCATTGCCGAGCTGGGCGTCCCGGTGCGCGCCATCCCGGTGGTCACCGTGGCCGACGTCTTCGCCTGCGCCCGGCTCACCGGGGAGGCCCTGGGCACCCCGGCCGCCGGGGAGCGGCTGGCCCGCTCCCTGGAGGAGGCGGTGTCGAGCGCCGCCGCCCGCGCCCGCTCGCGGCAGCGGGTGCGGGTGCTCATGGTCATCGGCCGCGACCCGCTGGTCGTGGCCGGCCCCGGCAGCTACCCGGACGCGCTGCTCGCCATCGCCGGCGGCGTGAACGTGGCCGAGGGGCGCCCCTGGCCGGTCTACTCCCTGGAGAAGGCGGCGGCGGCGAACCCGGACCTGGTGGTGGATGCGGCGGTACTGGAGCCGGCCGAGGGGATGGCCCGCCTCTCCGCCATCCCGGCGGTGCGGGCCGGGCGAGTGGCCCGGCTCCCGAACGACGACGCCCTGCGCCCCGGCCCTCGCCTGCCCGCGGCGCTCGAGGACCTCCTGCGGGCGCTCCACCCGGAGGCGCCGCCCCGGTGAGCCCGGCCCGCGCCGGAGGTCGCCTCGTCCTGGCCCTCGCCCTGGGCCTGGCCGCCGTGGCGGCGGCGCTGCTCCTCTCCTGCGCCCTCGGTCCGCAGGAGATCTCCTTCGCGCGCGCCCTCTCGGGCGCCGAGCCCGACCGCTCCATCCTGCTGGGGCTGCGGCTGCCGCGGGCCGTCCTCGGAGCGCTGGTGGGCGCGGCGCTCTCCGCCTCCGGGGTGGCGCTGCAGGCGCTTCTGCGCAATCCCCTGGCCGAGCCCTTCGTGCTCGGGGTCTCCGGAGGCGCTGCGCTCGGCGGCACGGTGGTCCTGGCGGCCGCCGCGGGCCTGGCCCACCTCACCGGCTCCGCCGGCGCCCCGTCGGCCGGCGTCCCGGTGGCCCTGGGGGCGGTCGCCGGGGCGGCCGGCGCCACCGCGCTGGTCTTCGCCCTGGGGCGCATCGGCGGCCGGCTGGTCCCGGAGGCGGCGCTGCTGGTGGGGATCGTCTTCAACGCCTTCGCCGCCGGCGTCATCACCCTGCTGAAGCTGCTGGTGCCGCCGGAGCAGGCGGCCCGCATGCTGTACTGGCTCATGGGGTCCATCGGCTACGAGACCGCCGGCTCGCTGGCCGCCGGCGCGGTGGTGGTGGCCCTCTCGGTGGGGGCGCTGGCGCTCCTCTCCGGCCGGCTCAACCTGCTCTCGCTGGGCGACGAGGAGGCCGCCGCCCTGGGCGTGGAGGTGGGGCGCGACCGCGGCCTCACCTTCCTCGCCGCCAGCGCCGCCACCGGGGCGGCGGTGGCGCTCTCCGGGATGGTGGGCTTCGTGGGCCTCATCGTGCCCCACCTGGTGCGCCGGGTGGCGGGCCCGGACCACCGCCTGCTGCTGCCGGCGGCGACGCTCTTCGGCGCCGCCTTCCTCACCCTGGCGGACGCCGCGGCCCGCCTGGCCTTCCTGCCGCTGGGCACCGAGCCGCCGGTGGGGGCCCTCACCGCGCTGGCGGGGGGCCCCTTCTTCCTCTGGCTGCTCCGCCGCGCCGAGCGGGCGTAGAATCCCCCCGCCCATGACGCCGGCGCGCACCTGGATCCTGGTCATCGCCATCGCCGCCGCGGTGACCGCCGGCGTGCTGGCGCTGGCGGCGGCCCTGGAGCGGCGCGCCCCTGGCCCCGGCGCCCTCCGGCCGGCGCCGGAGGCCATCCGCCTGGCCCGCCTCGGCGAGGGCTCGTGACCGCCGCCTCCGCCGCCGGGCCTGACCGGGCCCCGCTCCCGCCCCCGGGGACGCCGCTGGTCGAGGTGCGGGAGGCCTCCTTCTCCTACGGGGAACGGCCGGCGGTGGCGGCGGTGTCGCTGACGGCGCGGGCCGGGGAGCTGGTCGGGCTGCTCGGGCCCAACGGCGCCGGCAAGAGCACCCTCGTCCGGCTCATGGCCGGGTTGCTCGCCCCCTCGGCCGGCACGGTCCGGCTGCTGGGACTCGATCCCCACGCCGCCCCCCGCAAGGCGGTGGCGCGCCTGTGCGCGCTGGTGCCGCAGGAGCCGCGCGTGCCCTGGCCCTTCACGGTCCGTCAGGCGGTGATGATGGGCCGGGCGCCGCACCAGGGGCTCTTGGCCGTGCCCGGCCGCCTCGACCACGGGGCGGTGGACGGGGCGCTGCGGGCCTGCGACCTCATGGCGCTGGCCGGCCGCCGCCTGGACGCCCTCTCCGGCGGCGAGCGGCGGCGGGTCTTTTTCGCGCGGGCCCTGGCGCAGGAGCCGCGGGTGCTGCTGCTCGACGAGCCCACTGCCTTCCTCGACCTGGCCCACCAGGTGGCCGCCATGGAGATGATGCGGGTTGCGGCGCGGGCCGGCCTGTGCGTGGTGGCGGTGCTCCACGATCCGAACCTGGCCGCCGCCGCCTGCGACCGCCTGGTGGTGCTCTCCAGGGGGCGCCTGGTGGCCGACGGCCCGCCAGAGGCGGTGCTGGACGCGTCCCGGGTCCGGGAGGTATGGGGGGTCCCGGTCTGGCGCGGCCGGAACGGGGTCACCGGCGCCCCGGTGGTGCTTCCCGCCCTGCCCCCGGAGGCGAAACCGTGAACGCTCCCGCCCGCTGGCTCCTGGCCCTGCTCGCCGCGCTGGTGGTGCACGCGGTGCTGGCGTACGGGCTCCACCTCACCGCCTCCCGGCCGGAGGCCCACATCGGCCCGCTGGTCCCCGCCCCCGCGGCGTCCGGCGGCGGCCGCTAAACGAGCGATCGCGATCCTGAAACAGGCGTGAGGAGGGGTCCCACCGAAGGTGGGGAGGGGCAAAGCCCTCCCCGCGGGCGGCACGCCCCGATTCAATTGAACAGGAAGACCTTGAGCCCCGCCGCGAAGACGCGGTTGCTTCCGCCGCGGATGGCCTGGCGGTAGGCGAGGTCCAGGGCCACCCCGGACGAGGTGACCACCCCGGCCCCGGCGGACCACCACTGCCCACCGCGCCACTCGTCCTTGGTCAATCCGGCCCGCACCGGGACCAGGTCGCCGATCAGCACCTCGGCCCCCGCCGCCCAGGTGTTGCGCTTCGCGCCCGAGGCGTCCCAGTGCAGCAGCCAGTCCGCGGCCAGGTGGAAGCTCCGGTCCGACCCCACCGAGATCCCCGCCGCCGCCCCGGTGGGCGTGAGATCGGGGTGCCCGGTGGGGACGAGGTTGGTACCGGCCAGCCCGACGCTGACGATGTCGGCCACCTCCCACAGCAGGCCGGCGTGGAGGTTCCCGGTCTTCACGTTCTCCGTCCCGTACAGGATGAGGTACTCCCCGGAGACGCCGATGAAGAGCCCCTTCGCCACTTCGCCCGCCAGGGCCAGGTTCCAGCGGTTGCCCGTGGAGCCGGGCACGTCCACCCGCGTGTAGGCGAAGCCGCCGGCGACGCTGCTCGTCTGCGCGTCCACCACCGAGACGCCGTAGAAGGAGGCGTTCCCGGCGGTGCTGTGCTGATCCAACTGCCATTGCAGCTCGGCGGCGTAGCGGCGCCGGGCCGCGATGGCGCCGGGATTGAGCCAGATGGCGTCGGTGCCGGCGGCGAGCCCGCGCATGGCCGCCATGGCCAGGGAGCGGGTCGAGAGCTGGTCGGCGGCGATGGGAGGGCCGGGCGCGTCGGCGCGGGCCACCCCGGCGGCCAGTGCGAGCGCGATCGCCAGCGTCAGGGCCCGTGACACCGTGAGGACGACCATACCCGCCCCATGATCCCGCGGCAACCTCTTGATCCCCCGGCGCCGGGGGATCTAGCGTCGAAGAGGTGTCGAATGCGCAAGGTGGAGAGCGAGCGCTACCGGCGTGCCCTGAACGCCCAGCTGGCGGAGCTGCTGGGCCACGGCGAGGACACGGTCCAGGAGCTGCGGCGGCGGCGCCCCGAGGAGCTGCCCGATCCCACCGACCGGGCCTCGCTGGAGACCGATCGGTCCCGGGCGCTGCGCCTGCGCGACCGCGACCGGCGCCTCATCGGCAAGATCCAGCAGGCGCTGGAGCGCCTGGAGTCGGGGACCTTCGGCGTCTGCGAGTCCTGCGGCGGCTCCATCTCGGCGGCGCGGCTGCGGGCCCGCCCGGTCACCACCCTCTGCATCGAGTGCAAGCGCGAGGCGGAGCGCGAGGGGCGCTGACCGGAGGCATGACTCGGCGTCCGGTCCGGGCTAGAGTCGCGATCGCATGCCCACCATCCGCAAGGCCGTCATCCCGGCCGCAGGCCTGGGGACCCGCTTCTTGCCCGCCACCAAGGCGGTCCCGAAGGAGTTGCTCCCCATCGTGGACACGCCCGCCATCCAGTACATCGTGGCCGAGGCGGTGGCAGCAGGCGTGCGCGACGTCATCCTGGTATGCGCCCGCGGCAAGGACTCCATCGTCGACCACTTCGACATCGCCGCCGAGCTGGAGGCCCACCTCGAGCGGACCGGCAAGGTCGCCTTGCGCGACCAGATGCGGGCCATCGCCAAGATGGCCAACCTGGTCACGGTCCGCCAGCAGGAGCCGCTCGGCCTGGGGCACGCGGTGCTGTGCGCCAAGGACCTGGTGGGCGACGAGCCCTTCGTGGTGATGCTCGGGGACGACATCATCGACGCGGCGGTCCCGGCCGCCCGCCAGCTGGCCGAGTGCCACCAGCGCCACGGGCTGGGCACGGTGGCCCTCATGGAGGTCCCGCTCGAGGAGACGCCCCGCTACGGGATCGCCGCCGGCAGCCCGGTCGACGCGCGCACCATCCGCGTCGAGAGGCTGGTGGAGAAGCCCGCGAAGGACCCGCCCTCCAACCTGGCGGTGATCGGGCGCTACGTGCTCCCGCCCCGGGTCTTCGAGATCCTGGAGGGCGTCACCCCCGGCGCCGGGGGCGAGATCCAGCTCACCGACGCGCTGGCCGTGCTGGCCCGCGAGCAGGGGCTGCTCGGCTACCGCTTCGAGGGGCAGCGCTACGACGCCGGGGATCGCCTCGGCTACCTCAAGGCCAACATCGCCTTCGCGTTGAAGCGGCCGGAGCTGAGCGACCCGCTCCGCGCCTTCCTCCGCGAGGTCGCCTCGTGAGGGGACCCCCCGGCCGCCTGGCCCTGGCGCTCGTCGGGTTGTGGGCCCTCCCGGCGCTGGCCTACATCCTCCCGGTGAGCGGGATCCTCAAGCGCCTGGGGCACCGGCGCGAGGCGCTGGCCCTGGCCAGCCTGGAGGTGCGGGGCGCCTTCGCCATGCCCGGCGATCCGGCCCGGGCCGCGGCGGCGGCGCTGGGCCTCCCGCTCACCGGGACCGAGCTCTCGGCCCCGGCGGTGCTCACCTTCAAGATGCCGGGGCGGTGCCGGCTGGAGCTGTCGCCCCCGGACCTGGTCGAGGCGGAGCGTCCGGCGGCGGTGGTGAAGAACGGGCAGCTCGCCGGCGTGCGCGGCCTGGATCGGGTGGCGGCGGCGGCGGCCATGCTGCGCGGGCTGTGCGCCCTGCTCGGGCCGCGGCCGGGCGGCCCCGAGCCCGACCGCCCCTACACCCAGGAGCTGTCGCGGCTGGGGATCCCGCTGGCCGAGGCGGCGCTGGGACGGTTCAACGGGCTGGTGGCCTACGTCATCGGGGCGAGGGCCGCCGAGGCCCGCCCGCAGGCCTGGGTGGACAAGCAGGCCTGGCAGCCGCTGCGCGTCGTCTTCATGGGCGCAGCCGGGCTGGCCGACGTCCGGCTCCTCGACTGGGGCTCGCCCACCGGCGGCGACTGGTTCCCGCGGGCGGTGGAGGTGCACCAGGGAGGCGCGCTCCAGGCCCGCTTCGTCACCGAGAAGGCCGCGGCGAACCCGAGGGTTCCGGACGCGCTCTTCTGACCGGCACTCGGTCGCCCGGGCTCGGGCCCGCGGCCGGCTCCGGCTTCGAGGTCGAGGGGAGGAGCGGACGCGTGCGACGCGCGGGGCTTCAGGCGCGCGGGCTCACCGGCCTCGCGCGCATGGCGCTGGAGCGCGCCTCACTGGGCGTGCTGCCGGTCCAGCGCTTGAAGGCGTGGTTGAAGCCGCTCTGATCCGCGAACCCGAGCAGGTAGCCGATCTCCGCCAGCGCCATGTCGGGTTGCTCGAGGTACAGGCGCGCTGTCGCCTCGCGGACCTCGTCGGCCAGCGCGTTGAAGGTGTAGCCCAGGCCGCGCAGGTGCCGCTGCAGGCTTCGCTCGCTCATGCCGAGCTCGCGCGCCACGCTCTCCAGGGACGGGTCGCCTCCGCGCAGGCGCCCTCCGATGGCGCGCCGGGTGCGCTCGATGAGCTCGGGGCCGCGCGGAAGCTTCGACAGCAGGTGATCGGCGTGCTCCATGAGGACCTGGAGGACGCCCGAGTGCGGACCGGTGGTGGGCGCCTCCCACGCGGCGCGCCCGAGGTGGAGGCGGTTGTACTCCGCCTCGAAGCGCACCGGGCAGCCGAAGACCCGCTCGTGCTCGCCGACGTCGGGCGGACGCCGGTGCGTGAAGGTGACGAGATACGGCGCGAACTCCACGCCCGTGGCGGCGCGCACGTGCAGCACGAAGACGGCCAGGCAGTACTCCGCGTACGCGCGCGAGACCGGGCCGCCCTCGCCTTCCACGTCGAAGGTCACCGGGTCGCCGGACTCGTCGATCGTCAGGCGCACGCCGGTGTTGATCAGCTTGAAGTAGCGGGCCACGTATCGAAAGGCCTCGCCCGCCGTGCGCGCGTTCGCCCCGATGTAGTCCACCACCTTGTACGCCCCGAGCGGGCAGGCCTCCGCTGCATGCAGCGACAGCACCGGGTCGCCCGAGAGCTCGTAGGCCTTGGCCCAGAGCGCGCCGACCTGGCTCCCTGGCAGGCGCGCATCCGGGTCCTCAAGCGTCTGCCGCTGGATCCCGGCGGCGCGCAGCAAGGTCTCGGTGTCGACGCCCAGGCGACCGCAAGCCTCGATCAGCGCCCGGCTCGAAACCGTCAGCACGCTGGCCTCGAGGGGCCACATGCCCTCAGACTAGATCGTTTCGGGAGCGATTGACCAGATGGGGCGCCCCGGCCCGGCGCCAGTCGCCCGGGGCGAGATCAGAACAGTCGCAGTCCCGCCAGGATCCCCGGCCAGAGCCTGGTGTCCGAGCCGATCTTCCAGCCGTAGGTGACCGGATCGGTCTTCTGCGCCTCCCGGTCGACGAAGACATTGAAGGTGGGACCGGCGAAGAGCGAGAGCGGCCCGGCCAGCCGCACCGCGACCACCGCCCTTGCCGAGCTCAAGTACCGATCGGTCCAGACGTCCTCGTCCACCATCCGCATGGTCGTCGCCTGCACGTCGAGGGTGACGGCCTCGGTGGCGAGGGCCCGCCAGCCGAGCCCGAATCCGAGCAGATACCGCCGCGGACTCGAGCCGTATGCCATGCCGCCGGTCAGGATGCCGTAGAGGATGCGCCCCCCGGTGTCCGCCTCGACCAGCACCCCGTACTCCGTCGCCGCCAGCCCCGCGTCGTGGGTGCCATGGTGGACCCAGCTGAACGCGCCGATGCTGATGTCGGCCTCCTCGGCGACGTTGACGACGCCAACCTGCGCGCCGTTCACCTGCCGCGAGACATTGACCGTCGCCACCTGCACCCCCTTGGCGTCGGAGGCCACGTTCAACGCGCCCGCGATCTGGACGCCGCTCATCGCCGAGGCGACGTTCGCCGCGCCGGCGATCTGCGCCCCGGAGGAGTCCAGGCCGACGAAGTTCAGCGCGCCTGCAACCTGGGCGCCGCGCAGCGCCCCATCGGTCCAGTTGAGCGCGCCGGCGACCTGCGCGCCGCGGGCGTCGCCGGTCCGGCCGTATGCGCCGGCCTCCACCCAGTTCCCCAGGCCGGCGATCTGCGCCCCGCGGACCTCGCCGTTGCGGGAGCCGATCCCGCTCACCTCCACGCCTCCCAGCTCGGCGGAGTTGCCGACCAGGAGATCGAGCGCGAAGGCGTTGACCGTGCGGTACTCGAAGAGCGAGTTGACGGACAGCGGCGGCACCAGCGACACGTTCACCGGCAGCGGCCTCGGCTCGGCGCCGGCCGGCGGCCCGGCCGATCCGGCGCCCGGGCCGCCCGCGGAAGACATCAGCATCGCCAAGAGGACGGAGAGGATCATTGGGTTCCTTTTGATGGGTTCGAGAGTGGCCGTCCGAGCGCTACAGCGTCACGTTCACGCCCACAGTCAGGTAGAACGGCATGGTCTGCTGCTCGAGGGCCGTGGTGCGCGCATTCCCGGCGCGCAGGACGAGGTCGAAGGACGAGAACGACACGCCGCCGTGCAACCCCGCGTAGGTCGTGCCGCCCGGGGTGCGGTACCAGCCGTCCCTGGCGGCGGAGTACACCTGGTTCCGATAGGCGTAGCTGAAGGTGACCTTCGTCGCCGCGACCCAGTCGAACCCCGCCTCCGCCACGACGAACCAGCCCCGCGCGTAGTAGCCGCCGGTGAGGCGCAGATCGGCGCCGATCGCGGTCATCTCGCCGACGGCGTTCACGGTGCCGCGCAGCGTGGGGGAGAGCCAGCCGGCGAGCTTCCAGTGCTGCCAGCCGAAGGGCAGGCCCACGGTCGCCCGGACCCGGTAGTCGTCGAGGTCGACTTTGGCCCACGGGAGGGAGACGTCGCCGCCCACGAAGAGCTGCTGATGTCCCAAGTCGAGGACGTGTCGGTAGCCGACCTCCCCCAGGAACGCGTGCTCCACGCCGGTGCGCACCTCCACGATGCTGGGTCGGGCCGTGCTGGTGGTCGCGAGGTTGAGCTCCTGGGCCCGAGCGCTCGTCGCGGCGCCCAGCACCAGCGTGACCGAAACCAAGAGAGCCAGCCGTGTCATCGCGCACCCCCAGCGTCGCGCATCGGCGCCACGCCGATCTCGGCGAGATAGGCGCGGATGTGCGCCAGGAACTGGTCCTGCTTCTCCCAGATGGCCTCGTGCCCGGCCCCCATGACGGTGATCACCTCGCTCAGGGCGTAGTGCGAGGCGAGCTCCTGCTGGTGCGCCAGCGGCATGTTCTCGTTGAGCTCGCCGCGCAGAAACAGCACCTTGTGCGGAAAGGAGCCCAGGTGGGCGGTCCAGTCGAAGCCTCGGTCGAGCGCCATCTCGAGGAGCCTGGTGTTGATGACGGCGCCCATCCTCCAGAAGGGCGGGGGGTTGTCGGGGTCGTTGTGCTCCTTGGGTGAGCCGGGGAGCACCCTGATCGCCTGCACGAGGTCGGCACGCGCCTGGCTGCTCGGCGACATGAACTGATCCGCCCAGAGGACGTCGTTCAGCTCCTCGCTGGTGAGGCCCCAGGGGGGAAGCAGCCGGTCGAGATAGTCCCGCAGGCCGGCGCTGGTGAAGGCACCGGGCTCGCTGAGGACTGCGCCCGCGACGCGGCCGGCGTAGTCGCCGTGCTCATCGATGAACCAGGTCGCGTACATCGCGCCCCAGGAATGGCCGAGGAAGACGATCGGCTGGCCATTCGAGCTGCTGAAGCGCTCGATGACCTGGCGGAGGTCCTCGAGGTACTGGACGAGCGAGTAGCTCGACGCCGGGTGGCGCCTCGAAAGCCCCGCGCCGCGGTGGTCCCAGTAGACGACGTAGTACCCGTCGCCGGCGAGCGCGCGATACGGCAGGAGCGAGCGGTAGTCGCCGCCCGGGCCGCCGTGCAGCACCATGATCATCGGCGCACCCGGGTTGCCGAACGCCTCGGCGTGCAGGGCCGTCCCGTTGACCTCGATGCGCGGCAGTGATGGATCCTCGTCCACCGTCGCGGGGACGAGGTTCCCCGCGGCGTCGGGGTCCAGGCACGCGGTCGCGCCCAGGGCGAGGGCCAGCCCGAGCACTGGCACCAGCGCGGTTCGGTTCCATGACTTCGTCGACATTCCGTCCCTCCGTGGAAATTGGACGGCGCGCACGGTAGGGCCAGAGGCCCCCCGGCGTCTTGGCGAGGGACGCCAAAGTCTTGGGCGTCGCCGCCAGGAGGAGGCCTTCCGGGCCGCCGTCTCGCCCGTATAGGGGGGAGGTGGCCAGCGACCCGTCGGTCCAGGTCAGGCGCCCGCCGGCCAGGCGGTGGTCCGAGTCCTGAGGCCCGACCCAGCCGCGTCGGCTCCGGCTGCTACACTCCCGCCGTGCTCGTCGAGGTCGCCGTCGCCGCCGCGGTGCGCGGAACCTTCACCTACCGCGTCCCCTCCCGGCTGGCCGCCGAGGCCACCCTGGGGCGCCGGGTGGCGGTCCCCTTCGGACGGAGCCGCCGCGCCACCGGCTACGTGGTGGGGCACCCCACCGCCCCGCCGGCCGGGGTGGAGCTGCGCGACGTCGCCGACGTCCTCGACGACTTCCCCCTCTTCACCCCGGCCCTCATCCGGCTCATCCGCTGGGCCGAGGACTACTACCTGGCGCCGGCGGGCGAGCTCCTGCGGGCCGCCCTGCCTCCAGGCCTGAACGCCCGCCGGGGCGCGGCCGCGCCCGCCCGGCGCGGGGTGGAGTACGCCGCCCCGGCCGCGGGGGCGGCCGAGGCGCTGGCCTCGCTGGGCGGTCGGGCCAGGGCGCAACGGGCGGTGCTGGAGTACCTGCTGGCCCGCGGGCGCATCCCGGTGGAGGAGCTGCGCGCCGCCTTCCCTCGCGGGCGAACCGCGCTGGCGGCGCTGGCCCGGCGCGGCCTGGCGCGCCTCCAGGCCGAGACCCCGCTCCCGGCCGGCGGGCTGCTCCCGGCCGGGGAGCCGCCGCTGTCGCTCACGCCGGCCCAGGGGGAGGCGCTGGCCGCCGTCTCCGGCGCCTTCGGCCGCTTCGAGACCTTCCTGCTCCACGGGGTGACCGGCTCCGGCAAGACCGAGGTCTACCTGCAGGCCATCGCCCGGGCCCTCGCCGCCGGGCGCGGCGCCCTGGTGCTGGTCCCGGAGATCGCCCTCACTCCCCAGCTGGCCGGCCGCTTCCGCGCCCGCTTCGGCGAGTCGGTGGCGCTCATGCACAGCGGCCTCTCCGACCCGGAGCGCCACGCCGAGTGGCTGCGGCTGCGGCGGGGGGAGGCCGCCATCTGCGTGGGCGTGCGCAGCGCCATCTTCGCCCCGGTCCAGGACCTGGGGGTCCTGGTGGTGGACGAGGAGCACGACCAGAGCTTCAAGCAGGAGGACGGCCCCACCTACCACGCCCGCGACCTGGCGGTGGTGCGCGCCCGCATGGAGGCGGCGGTGTGCGTGCTGGGCTCGGCCACCCCCTCGCTGGAGACGCTGGAGAACGCCCGGCGGGGGCGATACCGGCTGCTGACCCTCCCGGCCCGCATCGACGACCGGCCGCTGCCGGAGGTGCGGCTGGTGGACCTTTCCCGCTTCCGCCGGGGCGGGCCGCTCCCCGGCCTCCTCTCCCCGCCCCTGTCGGCGGCGCTCGCCGAGGCCCTGGCGGCGAGGCAGCAGGCCATCCTCTTCCTCAACCGCCGCGGCTTCCAGACGCTGGTCACCTGTCTCGACTGCGGCCGCGAGGCGCGCTGCCCCGCCTGCGCGGTGGCCCTCACCTTCCACGCCCGCCGCGGCACGCTGCTGTGCCACTACTGCGGCCGCTCCGAGCCCATGTCCCGCGCCTGCCCCGAGTGCGGCGGCGAGCGGGCCGGGGTGGGGGTCGGCACCGAGCAGGTGCAGGCGGCGGTAGAGCAGGCCTTCCCGGCGGCGCGGGTGGCCCGACTCGACCGCGACGCCGTCACCCGTGCCGACGACGCCGCGGCGGTGCTGGCCCGCTTCGCCCGGCGCGAGCTGGACGTGCTGGTGGGCACGCAGATGGTGACCAAGGGGCACGACTTCCCGGGGGTGACGCTGGTGGGCGTGGTGCTGGCGGACACCGCCATGGCGCTGCCCGACTTCAGGGCCGCCGAGCGCACCTTCCAGCTCTTGACCCAGGTGGCGGGCCGGGCCGGGCGCGGCCAGGAGGGCGGGCGGGTGCTGGTCCAGACCTGGAACCCGCGCACCCCGGCCATCGCCTGCGCGGTGGGGCACGACTACGCCGGCTTCTCCGAGATCGAGCTGGACCGGCGCCGGGCCCTGGGCTACCCCCCCTTCACGCGCATGCTGGCGGTCCGGGTGGAGGCCCTGGACGCGCACGCCGCCCGCAGCTGCGCCGAGGCCCTGGCGGAGGCGGCCCGCCCGGCGCTCTCGCCCGGGCTGTCGCTCCTCGGGCCGGCCCCGGCCGCCATCGAGCGCATCCGCGGCCGCACCCGCTGGCACCTCCTCTTCAAGGCCGCCGACCCGGCGGCGCTGCGGGCGGCCCACCGGGCGCTGCTCCCGGTGGCGCGCCGTCCGCCGGGCGGCGCCCAGGTGCGCTTCGACGTGGACCCCTACGCCATGCTGTGACAGTTTGTCCCCCGGCGGCCCCGATCCATAATCGACCGGTGGCGCGCATCCTCCTCGTCGCCGACGATATCGCCGAGATTTCCGCGGTGAAGCGGGTGCTGGTGCGCGCCGGGCACCAGGCGCTCTTGGCCACCAACGGCGCCGACGCGGCCGCGGCGCTGGCCAGGGAGGCGCCCCAGGCCGCCATCGTCTCCTCCACCTGCGACGGCGGCGGCGGCCTGGAGCTGGCGCGCCGCCTGGCCGGCGAGGGGGCCACCGCCCAGGTGCCGCTCCTCCTGCTGGGGGAGTCGGCCGAGGCGCCGGGCGCGGCGGTGCAGCTCCCCCGCCCCGTGGACCCGGCCCAGCTCGCCGACGAGATCTCGCGGGCCCTGGAGTCCGCCGCCCGGGCCGGCGGGTCCGGGAGGCCGCCGGCGGAGCGCGTCCGGCTCACCGCCATCGGGCCGGGGAGCACCGCCGCCGCGCCGCCGCGCCCCGGGCCGGGGAGCGCCCCGGCCTCGCCGCGACCCGCCGCCGATCGCGCCGCCGCCGCCGACGC
>DASRTO010000221.1:0-4726 GCA_035655915.1 Anaeromyxobacteraceae bacterium | reverse complement strand
GAGAGAACGATGTAGACCAACTCATCGAGTGGGTCGCTCTTGTTCCCGTGGCGCGGGCTTGCGTAGGCGTGCTCCAGCGCCGCGCAGATCGAGCTGATCGTGTCGCCGTCTGGAGGTGCGGTCGCCTTACCATGCCCTCGTCTAACACGCATGTCCGACATCGAAGCTCGGCTCCGGGTCCGCGAAGACCGTGCGGGCCCAGAGGAATTCTTCAAAGAGCGGGATCGCTTCACCACCGGGCATCTGCGCTCGGTAGAAGCGGATCGCGACCCCGCGCCCGGTCGTCCAGACCCCAGTCATAAAGGCGCGATCTCCCGCCGAGCAGCAACGCGCCCGCGGTCAGTCGGCTTGGATGGAGGGGCATCTCGATTGGTCCTTTCAGGTCTCGAAGGGAACGGGCGGCAGACCGTACCAGATCGAAGGCGCCCTGCTCGAAGTGAGGAATGCGGCGCTGACTCCCAGGAAGGGCCGGCAACGGAACCGAAGGAGCGCTGTCACGCTTCCTGCAATCGAGGGTGGGTGCCGCACCCCAACGAAAGGACACGCACGATGAGCACCCTGCCTGAAGCCACGGACCCCGCCGCGCCGCCGCCGACCTGGAGCATCCCCCTCGACCGTCTCGACCCGAACCCCTTCCAGCCCCGCCGCGAGATGGATGAGGCCAAGCTCGCTGAGCTGGTGGCGGGGATCCGCGAGCATGGCCTGCTTCAACCGATCACCGTTCGCCGGGTACCGGGCGGTCGGTTCCAGGTCATCGGCGGGCACCGCCGGCTGGAGGCGTACCGCCGGCTTCTGGCGGAGACGCTGGGCGACGAGGGGGCGCGCAGGTACGGCGCGATCCCCGCCCACGAGAAGCTCGACGTCACGGACGAGCTGATGGCCCTCCTCAGCCTGGTGGAGAACCTCCAGCGGGACGACCTCTCCCCGCTGGACGCCGCGCTGGGGCTGCTCCGCTTCCAGGAAGAGCACCAGCTCTCCGCGGAGGCCCTCGCCAAGCGGACCGGTCTGGAGTTGGACCGGGTGAAACGCCTCTTGCGTCTGGCGCGAGCGCCGAAGGTGGTCCAGGACGCCTGCCACCTAGGCGTCATGGTGGAGGCGGGCATCGCGGACGCGCCCAAGCGGGAGCGCGGGCGCCTGGAACTGATGGCCGCGCTGGAGTTCGCCAAGCTGCATGCGCACGCCATGAAGACGGCTCCGAAGAAGGCGGACGAACGGACGGCGCGCGCCATCGAACGGGCGCTCAGCGAGCGCTGGAGCCTCCGCCGCATTCAGTCGTTCTGCCGGGCCGTCCTCACCGGCGCGGAGCCGGAGCTGGCCAGCAGCACCGCACCGGCCGCCGCCACCATGCCCGCGCTCTTCACGGACGGCACCGAACTGCGCATTCGGAGGGCACACCTTCGCGCCGCGAGTGCCGAGGAACGGTTCGCTCTGGCTGGCGTGCTCAGGACACTCCTGGAAGAACTCGCGGCGTAGGGCCGGGAGAGGTCGGGGCAGCGCTGCTCGGCATGCCTGCCGGCGTGCCGCGGTCGCCGCCGAGCCCGGTGACGAGCTGGATTCGACACCTCCGCGCCGGCCCGGTTCGGCGGCGTGTTCGGCACCGGTGGCGCGAAAACCGTAGCCGTCCCGAGCCCCTCGCCCCTCCGCCAGAGGCGGCCCCCTCAGAGGACCAGGCCGGTCGCCCGAACCGACCCCTCCCTCCCAACAACGAGAAACCAGTAGGCGTTTGCGCGGCTGGTGCGTGACGAGCACAGCCGCGGCGGCGGAGATCGCCGCGCAAACGGCGGGTTGGACCAAGCCGCGGCACGGCTGATGCTATTGGGTAAGAAGGCCGGCGCGACGGTGGCTCGGAGGGCCGCGGTGAAGATCGCCACGGCTAGCTGCGCGATGGAGAGCGCGGCGAGGCGGGCTGCGCGGAGCGCTGGGAGCACCTTGGGACACACGAAGCCCACGCGGGCCCAGCCGCTCGGCGTGACGGAGGCTGACGACCGCGCGGTAGGTCACGAGGTGTCCTTGGGCCGCACAGGGCCCAGTGGGCGCGAGAAGATGGCCCCTCCGCACTTCCGGCACCGGGTGACGTCGAGGCCGGTCAGGCGCAGCAGCAGTTCGCGCCAGCTCAGTACCTGGGGCTGCTCCGTGGGAGGCGTCGTGGCCGGGTCCGGCGCGGGCGTCGGCCGCCTGGCCTGGAGCAGCGCGCACGCGGTGGCCAGCCGGGTGGTGACGTTCCCCGGAGCGAGCAGGCCGTAGTGACGCATCTTCACGAAGCCGTCCGGCAGCACGTGGAGGAGGAAGCGCCGGAGGAATTCGTGGGGGTGCAGCGTGGCCGTCTGCTCGCCCCAGGTGCGGAAGGTGACCGCCTCGTCCGTGGCGCTGACGAGGCGGCGGTTGGAGAGGCCGACCCGGTGGGTGTAGCGGCCGAGGTACTGGTACACCGACTCCGGCCCGGCGAAGGGTGGCTTGGCGTAGGACACCCACTTCGTGCGGTACAGCCTGCGCCGGAGACGCCGCCATGCGGTGTCCGGGTCAGCCGCGTCGCCGAGACCTTCGACGCCGCGCACCTCGAGCCGGCCGTCCTTGTACGACTCGTCGAGTGCGGCGAGCAGCTTCCCTCGGAAGAGGGCGGAGAGCACCCTCACCGGGAAGAGGTAGTCCTGCCTGGTGGCCTTCCACCGCGTCCCGTCCCGGGTGAGGCCGCCGCCGGTGACGATGCAGTGCAGGTGGGGGTGGAAGCGCAAGTCTCGAGTCCAGGTGTGAAGCACCGCGGTGAGGCCGATCTGTCCTCCCAGGCGTTTCCCGTCCTCGCCCAGGGCCAGCAGTGTCTGGCTGCCGGCCTGAAACATGGCGTCGAAGAAGACTTCCCGGTTGCGCAGGGCCAGGCCGGCCAACAAGTCGTCCGGCACGGTAAAGACGACGTGGAAGTAGGCGACGGGCAGCAGCCGGGCCAGGCGGCCCTCCAGCCACCGGGCCTGGGCCACCGCCTGGCACTGAGGACAGTGCCGGTTGCGGCACGAGTGAAACACCACCTTCTCGTCGCCGCACCGGGCGCAGACGTCCACCCGCCCGCCCAGGACTTCCGTCCTGCAGGCCGAGACGGCGCGCAGCACCTTCCGCTGCGCCTCGGTCAGCGCGTGCCGCTTCTTGAATGCCTCACCGTGGGCGCGCGCGATGGCGCCCACCGTCGGCCGAGGCGGCCCTTGCCCGTTGCCGGGCGGGGGCACCTCGCTCGAGGGCACCGACTACCCGAGGACGGCGCCCTCCTGCGTCCCCAGCACGTCCAGCGGGCTCTTCCCACCGGCCACGTGCTTGCGGCTCACCTGCGTGTACCGCGCCGTCGTCCGGATGGAGGCGTGCCCCAGCAGCGCCTGGATGAAGCGGATGTCGCTGCCCATCTCCAGCAGGTGGGTGGCAAACGTGTGGCGCATCGTGTGCGGGGTGATGCGCTTCTTCAGCTTCGCCGCCTTCACCGCCTTCTTCACCGCCTGCTCCACCGCGCTCGGCGTCACGTGCTTGCCCGGCTTGCGGCCCGGGAACAGCCACGGGCCCTTGGGCTTCACCTCCACCCAGTACTTCCGCAGCGCCACCAGCAGGCGCTCGCTCAACATGACGTACCTGTCCTTCCCGCCCTTCCCCAGCCGCACGTGGATGAGCATCCGCTTGCTGTCGATGTCCTCCACCCTCAGCCGGCACGCCTCGGAAATCCTCAGCCCCGCCCCGTACGCCGTCATCAGCACCATCCCGCACACCAGCGACTTCATCGCCCCCAGCAGCTTCAGCACCTCGCTGCCCGCCAGGATGTCCGCCTTCTTGTGCGGCACCCTCGGCCAGGGCAGCCGCTCCGCCACCTTCGGCCGGTCCAGCGTCACCCCGTACAGGAACTTCAGCCCGGCGACGTTCATCTTCAGCGCCTCCGGGCTGGCCCCCTTCATCAGCAGGTGCGCCAGGTACTCCTTCACCTCCGCCTCGCCCATCTCCTGGGGCGACTTCATGTGGTACCGCACGAAGTTGCAGCAGCACCGCAGGTACGCCTCCCGCGTGCCCACGGCGAGGTTCTTCAGCTTCAGGTCCCGGTCCATCCTCTGGTACATTTCGCCCATCGAGAGTTCTCCTCGTGGTGGTTGGTTTGCCGGGCGCCGGTTGCAGCCGGTGCCCGGTTCCACGAGGCTCGATGAATCTCTCCCGCTCGCCGATCAGGATCTGCTCAGGTGATCGGTCTGGGCTTTAGCTTCTCTCTGCCGCGAAGCGGCTTGGTTCAACAGGAGGGAGGGGTCGGTTCGGTCTCCAAACCAAGTCAGGGGGGCCAAAGGCGGAGGGCAAGGGGGCAGGAGGGACATCAATGGAGACAAACTGAACAGGAATTCAGACCAGGAACAGAGAATGAAAGAAAAAATGAAAGAGATGGAAAGCATGGGCAGGCCGGCCACGAGAAAGAAGAACTGATGGAGAGCGGGGTGGCGGAGGCAGATGAAGAAGTGACGGAGCCAGGGACTCGGCAACGGGAGCGGGGCGCGGTGAAGCTGACGGACCGGGACAAGGACATGCTCGGGCTGTTGGTGCTCGCGCGCTACTTGACGGGGCCGCAGGTCCACCGGCTGTGCTTCGAGGGCCGTCACGAGTCGCTGGCCTACCGGCGCCTGCAGAAGCTCACCCGCGGAGATGGCGGCCCGCCCTTCCTCAGGCAACGCTTCTTTCGCACCTACGACGGCAACCGCGTGGCTGTCTGGGCGCCGAC
>DASRTO010000220.1:0-2291 GCA_035655915.1 Anaeromyxobacteraceae bacterium | reverse complement strand
GGCGGCCCGCCGATCCTCGGCGCGCAACGCCTCGCCGGCCCAGGCCGCCACCGCCGGGCTGCCCGCCGCCGCCCGCACCGCGGTCACCAGCGGGGCGAGGCCGGCCGGGGCGCGGCGCGCCCGCTGCTGCGCCACCGCCACCAGCGCCGCCTCGCGGCAGCCGCGGGCCGGGTCGGCGATGCCCTGGGCCAGGAGCGCCGCCACCTCCGGGTCGTCGCAGAAGCCCAGGAGGCGATAGGCGGCGCGCCGCAGGGTGCGATCGCGCGCCAGCTCGGCCAGCCGGGGCGCGGGCGGAGCCGCCCCCAGCCGCTCCAGGGCGTCGAGCGCGGCGAGCCGGACCGCGTCGTCGTCCCGCTCCAGGGCCCCGAGCAACGCCGAGGCCGCCCCGGGCCCGCCCGCCTTGCCGAGCGCCTCCGCGGCCGCCGCCCGCACGTTGCCGTCGGCGTCCCCCAGCAGGACGGCCAGTGCCCCCTCGGCGCGCCGGTCGCCGATCTCGCCCAGGATCTCGGCGGCCGCGCCCCGGGCCTGCGGGCCCCATCCGCCGAGGCGGGCCAGCATGGCCGGCACCGCCGGAGCACCGAGGCGCGTCAGCGCCGCGGCCGCCCCGGTGCGCGCCCCGGGCCCCGGGCCACCCGCCAGCGCCTCCACCAGGGCCGGCACCACCGCCTCGGGCGACGGGTGGGCCAGGAGCCGCTCCACCGAGGCCATGCGCACGCGCCAGCTCGGGTCGTCGAGGAGGGACACCAGCCGGCCCAGCTCTCCCGGCGCGGCCGGGTCGATGGCCATCACCGCCTGGTAGCGGAGCTCCTCGCCGGGGTCGGAGGGGACCGGCGTCAGCCAGGGACGATCCCCGCCGCTCACGAGCCGCCCTCGTCGGCGGCCAGCGCCCGGGCCGCCTGCAGCATCCCAGGGCCGATGGGGCCGGTGAGGGCCTTGACGTTGAGGAGCAGGCGCAGCCTGGCGGCCCTGGGGTGGGCGGCGCCGGGGGCCGCGCCTCCGCAGGCGCCAAGGAAGAGCCGCGGTCCGCCGGATCCGGGGAGCGCCGGCGCCGGCCGGATGGTGGAGCGGGGGATGCGCATCACCTCCAGCACCGCGTCCACCAGGAGCGCCTGCATCCGCCCCTCGATCCGCACCACCAGCAGCCTCGCCTTGCGCGAAGGGGGCGACGCCGGGAGCCCGAAGCGGCGCCGCACGTCCACCGCCGGGATCACCTCGCCCCGCAGGTCGACCACCCCTTCGATGGCCTCCGGCGCCCGCGGCACCGGGCGGATGGGCAAGGGAGGCACCACCTCGCGGACCCGCCGGAGGTCGATCACGTACTCCTCGTCCCCCACGCGGAAGGCGCACAGCTCCACCACCGGATCCGCCGCCGGGGCCGCCGCCTGCGCCGGTGCCTTCACGCCGCCCCCCCGTCCGCCTGGCGGCGGGAGAGCAGTGCCCCGGCGTCCAGGAGCACGAAGAACCGCTCGCCGGCGCGCCCCACCCCGGCGATGAACTCCGAGTCGATGCCGGCGATGCCCTGCGGGCGCGGCTCCAGGGCCGCCGGGGACAGCCGCAGCACCTGCGACACCCCGTCCACCAGCAGGCCTACCGGCCCCTCGCCGGCGTCGCAGACCACTACCCGCGCCGAGGGCCCGGCCGGGGCCGGCGCCAGCCCCAGCCGGCGGCGCGGGTCGTGCACGGCAATGACCTGGCCGCGCACCATGGTGATGCCCAGGATGTGGCCGGGAGCGCGCGGCACCTCGGTGATGGGCGGGGCCTTGAGGATCTCGCGCACCACCTCGATGTCCAGGGCGAACTCCTCGCCCGCCAGGGCGAAGACCAGGAGCTCTCGCAGCGTCTCCGGCGCCGCCTCGGCGCGGGCGGCGCCGGCCGCAGCGGGCG
The DNA here is from genome assembly GCA_035655915.1 of Anaeromyxobacteraceae bacterium. Lineage (GTDB taxonomy): Bacteria > Myxococcota > Myxococcia > Myxococcales > Anaeromyxobacteraceae > DASTPH01. The sequence goes on along the minus strand of DASRTO010000220.1, from coordinate 407 downwards.
GAGCCTCCTCATCGGAGAAGAAGAACTCGTCCAGCGGATCCGCCGCCGCGGCGGTCGCCGGCGGCTCCCCCGCCGGGGCCGGGAGGGCCGGCTCGGCCTCGGGTCGGCCCGGGGCGGCGCCTTCCGGCCCACCCGCCGCGGCCGGGAGGGATGGCGACTCCTCTCCCGCGGGCGAGGCCGCCGGCGGCCCGCGCACGATCACGAACCCGTCGCCGGGCGGGCCCGGAGGCTCGCTCCGGCCCTGCATCTCCGCCATGAGGGCGCCCTCGACCACGTCGGCCTCGGTGACCACCCCGGCCTCCGCGACCGCCACGGCCTCGCCCGGCACCTCGGGGCGGCGGCGCCCGCGCCTCGAGCGACGCTTGACGCCACCGCGTGCCGCGGTGCCGCGGGCCGCGCGGGCGCGG
>DASRTO010000219.1:0-4868 GCA_035655915.1 Anaeromyxobacteraceae bacterium | reverse complement strand
CGTGGCGATGAGCGGGCCGTGGACCACCAGGCCGTCGTAGCCCTCGGCGGCGGTGGCGTAGCGGCGGTCGTAGTGGATGCGGTGGCCGTTGAAGGTCAGCGCCGAGTAGCGGAAGAGGAGCACGTCGTCGGGAACCACGCGGCGCCGCCAGGCCCCCGGCCGGGCGGGCTCGACCGGCGGCGCCGGGAGCGGGCCCCGGATCCCCCGGTAGACCAGGTCCTGCTCCTCCTCCAGCGCCGTCCCGGTGCTCCCGGCCACCAGGTGGCGCACGGTCACGAACACCAGCGGTCCGGCCCGGCCGGTCTTCTCCTCCACCTTCGCCACCACCGAGCGCTGCTCCACCCGCTCACCCACCCGGAGCGGGCGGTGGAACCGGAGGCGGCTGCCGGCCCACATGCGGCGCGGCAGCGGCACCGGCGGCAGGAAGCCGCCGCGGCGCGGGTGGCCGTCCGGCCCCAGCTCCGACTGGCGCGTCAGCGGCGGGAAGAGCGCCCAGTGGAATCCCGGCGGCGCGGGATCGCCGTCGCCCGGGAAGGGGTCGTCCCGGTCCAGGGTGGCGTTCCAGGCGGCGAGGTGGCTGGGGCTCACCAGGTCCACCCGCCGCTCCTCCCGCCCCACCCAGCTCGTCAGGTCGGCGCCGTCGGTCATCGGTCCCGCTCCAGCGCCGCCGCCAGGGCCTGGCGGGCCCCCCGGGTCAGCGGCGCGCCGTGCTCGAAGAGCAGGATCCGCGGGCGCAGCCGCTGGTGGAGCCGGCGCACCGTCCGGCGGGTGCGGGCCGGCTCGTCCTGGTACTGATCGGGCACGAAGCGCGGGACGCCGCGGCCGTCGTGGGTGAGGACGTCGGAGAGGAACAGGGCCCGCTTCCCCGGGTGCCACAGCGCGAACATGGCCTCGGTCGGGCCCGGGGCGTGCACCGCCACGAGGCCGCCGGGGAGGCGGTCGCCGTCGCCGTAGCGCCGGTCCGGCGCCTCGAGGAAGTCGCCCGGCGTGGGGCTCACCCCCGGCCCGCGCGGCCCCAGCACCGGCGCTCCGAAGGCCCGGCGGAAGCGCCAGGCCGATCGCTGGTGACAGGCTGCGGTGAGCACGATGGCCACCACCTTCCCCAGGCGCCGCAGCTTCTCCTCGGCGACCGGGATGGGGTCCACCAGCACCACCCGGCCTCGCTCCACCAGGGCGTGGCCGACGCTCGCGCCGCCGCCGATGCGGTCGTCGGAGACGCGCCAGCGGTAGAGGCCGGGCGCGACGCGCACCACGGCGCGCGCGCTGCTCCTCGGCTCGGACATGGCTCCTCCATCCGGGGCTCTCGGGCCCTGGTGCACCGTACCCCGCCCCGGTGGCTCTCGGCGAGGCCCCTCCACCCGGCCCCCGCCGGCGGAGCGCCTCCGCAGCATCCGGGCGGGCCGGGTGCAGGGGCATCCTCCCCGGCATTCTGGACATTCTTATCCATAATGACTAGAATAGCGCCTCGTGATCCTCTCCGCCTCGGCCACCCATGCGCTCCGCGCCGTCGCCTGGCTGGCCGCCCACGAGCGGGGCGAGGCGACGCTCGGCCGCGACCTGGCCAGGACGGTGGGCGTCCCCGCCCCCTACCTGGCCAAGGTCCTGGGGACCCTGGCGCGAACCGGCGTCCTCGCCGCCAGCCGCGGCGTGCGCGGGGGCTACCGGCTGGCGCGGCCGGCCCGGGAGATCAGGCTCATGGAGGTGGTGGAGCCGTTCGAGGGCAAGCGGGCCCGCCCCGGCTGCCTGATGCGCCCCGGCGAGCCCTGCCGCGAAGACGCGGCCTGCCCGGCCCACCGGGCCTGGTCGCAGGTCAAGGAGACCTACCTGGGGTTCCTGGAGAGCACCACGCTGGCCGACATCCGCGGAATTGACACCCGTCAAGCGAAGCGCCCCCGCGGCTCGCGGACCCATCGAGGGAGTTCCAGAACCGCGCGCACGCGCGCTTAGTGGGACACGCCATGCCGATCCCGGTTCGCCTGCCGGACCTCGAGGACTGGAAGGCGCAGGTGAAGTGCCAGGCAGGTTGTCCGGTCTCGACCGACGCCGGCCGGTACGTGCAGCTCATCGCCGAGGGGCGCGACGAGGAAGCCTACCTGGTCGCCCGCGCCCCCAACCCCTTCGCCTCCGTGTGCGGCCGGATCTGCGCCGCCCCCTGCGAGGACGCCTGCCGCCGCGGTTCCATCGACGCGCCCATCTCCATCCGGGCCCTGAAGCGCTCGGTGTGCGAGCGCTTCGGGGTCGAGTCGATCCACCCCGACACCCAGGACCGCCTGCGCCAGGCGCTGGTCACCGAGGGCAACCGCTACGCCGGGCACCTGCCGGTGGCTTCCCTCTCCGCGCGGCCCGCCGGGGGCCGGCGCAAGGTGGCGGTGGTCGGCGCGGGGCCGGCGGGCCTGGCCGCCGCCCACGACTTGGCGCTCCTGGGCTACGACGTGACCGTCTTCGAGGGCGCCGAGGAGCCGGGCGGGATGATGCGCTTCGGCATCCCCGAGTACCGGCTCCCGCGCGGCGTCATCCACGGCGAGATCGAGAAGATCGTGAAGCTGGGGGTGACGCTGCGCCTGAAGGCCCCCCTCACCGCCGAGTACGGGCTCTCGGCGCTGCGCCGCGAGGGCTTCGAGGCGGTCTTCCTCTCGGTGGGGGTGCAGAAGGGGCGCGACCTCCAGGTCCCCGGCGTCGAGCTGGACGGCGTGGTCAAGGCCGTCGACTACCTGCTCAACGCCAACCGCGGCTATCGCCTGAGCCTGGGGCGGCGGGTGGTGGTGATCGGCGGCGGCTTCGTGGCCTTCGACGCGGCCCGCACCGCGCTACGGCTCGGCCGCGATGAGGAGGCGCAGGCCCTGGCCGCCGGGCTCTCCGGCGAGGCCGACGCTCGCCTCAAGGAGGCCCTGGACTCGGCGCGCGAGGCGCTGCGCGGCGGGGCCACCGAGGTCACCATCGTCTCGCTCGAGTCTTTCGAGGAGATGCCGGTGCTTCGCACCGCCCAGGGGCACGAGGAGTTCGAGGAGGCGCAGAAGGAGGGGGTGCGCTTCGTTCCGCGGCGGGGGCCGAAGCGCTTCCTGGGTCAGGGGCGGCTCCGGGCCATCGAGCTGCGCCGCGTGACCCAGGTCTTCGACGCCCGGGGGCGCTTCGCCCCGGCCTACGACGACGCCGACGTGGAGACCATCGAGGCCGACGGCTGCGTCCTCGCCATCGGGCAGCGCCCCGACCTGGCCTTCATCCGCCCCGAGGACGGCGTGGCGCTCACGCCGGGCGGCACCATCCAGGTGGACCGGGAGACCCTGGCCACCAGCGCCCCCGGGGTCTACGCCGGCGGCGACGTGGCCTTCGGCCCCCGCAACCTCATCGAGGGCGTCGCCAACGGCAAGCGGGCCGCCCGCTCCATCCACCAGTTCCTCTCCCGCGAGGCGGCCCGGCTCCAGGCGGTCATCGAGGTCGAGAAGATCCCGACCCGAGACTACCGGATGATCGCCGGCTTCGAGGTCCTCGACCGCGAGGCGCCGCCCACCCTGGACGTGGGGCGGCGCACCGGCATCGCCGAGGTGGAGACCGGCTACGGCGAGGCCGAGGCCCGGGCCCAGGCGGCGCGCTGCCTGGTGTGCCACGTGCAGACCATCTACGACCCGGAGCTGTGCGTCCTGTGCGGGCGCTGCGTGGACGTCTGCCCCGAGCACTGCCTGGCCCTCGTCCCCTACGAGGCCATCGACCTCCCCGAGGCCGAGCGGCGGGCCCTCGAGGCCGCGGCCCAGCCCGGGGGGCTACCCCTCTCCGCCATGGTGAAGGACGACACCCGCTGCATCCGCTGCGGCCTGTGCGCCATCCGCTGCCCCACCGACGCCATGACCATGGAGCGCTTCGCCATCACCGAGCGCTACGCCGCCGCCCGGTAAGGAGCCGAACGTGAGCGACAAGAAGGACAAACCCGCCAAGCCCGCTTCGGCGGCCGATCGGCGCGAGTTCCTCGTCAAGATCGGCATCGGCACGGGCCTGGTGGCGCTGGGGGGCCAGGCGGTGGCCTCGCTCCGCTCGCTGGTGCCCAACGTCTCCTACGACGCCCCCACCACCGTGAAGGTGGGCCTGCCCCAGGAGTTCCCCGAGGGCATGAAGTTCCTGCCGGAGCAACGCCTCTTCGTCTTCAGGGAAGGGCGGGTGCTCCACGCCATCTCGGCGGTGTGCACCCACCTCGGCTGCACCGTGCGGGCCGAGGCCCTCTCGCAGGTGGAGAGCAAGGCCGTCGAGGGCAGCCCGCTCAAGCTCACCCACCGCTTCCTCTGCCCGTGCCACGGCTCCCGCTACACCGGCGACGGCGAGAACGTGGCCGGCCCGGCCCCGAAACCACTGGCCTGGTACCACCTCTCCATCGCCCCGGACGACGGGCAGCTGGTGGTGGACCTGGCCCGGCCGGTGGCGCGCAGCTTCCGCCTCACCCTCGCCTGACGGAGGCGCCGTGGAAACCTCGACCCAGACCGAGACGCCGCAGGCCCCGGGGGTCCACCCGCGGCCGCTGTGGAGCGTCCGCCCCGCCTCCGACCGCCAGGCCGGCGACGCCGTGGTCTCGAACTTCGTCCTCCACTGGTTCCCGGCCAAGGCGCTCAAGGACTCGCTCTCCTGGCGCTACTCGCTCTGGCTCGGCACCGTCTCGGCGGCGCTGCTGCTGCTGCTGGTGCTCTCCGGCCTGCCGCTGCTCTTCCTGCACGTCCCCTCGGTGGAGCGCGCCTACGGCTCGGTGAAGGACATCGAGTACGTGGTCACCTTCGGCTACTGGATCCGCTCGGTGCACCGCTTCGCGGCCCACTTCATGGTGGCGGCGGTCTTCCTGCACCTGGTCCGGGTGTTCCTCACCGGGGCCTACAAGAACGGGGCCGGGC
>DASRTO010000218.1:0-3020 GCA_035655915.1 Anaeromyxobacteraceae bacterium | reverse complement strand
CGCGCGTTTCCGGAGCTGACAGGCGGGGCGGGCGGGCAGCCGGGGATGTTGTTGCTCGCGGTGGTCATCCTGCTGGCACTGGCCGGAGCGCTGCTGGTGGCGATGGCCGGGAAGGAGTTCCTGGACCACCGCCACCGGATTCGCACGCGCTGACCTGGCGCCTCGTCCGCGCCGCGGTACCTGCCCAGGGGCACCGGCTCTTACGCACCGCTCAGGACGCACGAGGAGGAGGAAGCCGATTCAGCTCCGCGCTGGAGCGCCCTTCCGGACCGCCCGCTTTCCGCCGATCAAGCCGTAGCTCTTGAGCTTGCGGTACAGCGTCGCCGAGCCGATCCGGAGCTGCTCGGCGGTGTGGGTCTGGTTTCCGCCGTTCAGGTCCAGCGCGGCGAGGATGTACTCTTTCTCGACCTCGTCGAGCGGACGCACCGCTCCCCGGATGGCCACGGGCCTGGGGACCGCCCGGCGGATCTCCTCCGGCAGGTCCTCGAGCTCCACCCGACTTCCGCGCGCGAGCGCGACGGCGCGCTCCATGGCGTTCTCGAGCTCGCGCACGTTGCCAGGCCACTCATGGCGCAGAAGCTGATCGGCGGCGCCCGGGGCGAGGGCCGAGATCTTGCGCTTCATCCGCAGCGCCGCGTCCGCGACCAGCACCCGGGCGAGCGGCAGCACGTCGTCCCTGCGCTCGCGAAGCGGCGGCACGTGCAGCTCGACGACCTTGAGCCGGTAGTAGAGGTCCTGCCGGAAGGCGCCGCCCGCGACCCCGTGGGCGAGATCGCGATTGGTCGCGGCGAGGACGCGCACGTCGACCGGCCGGCTCTTGTTCTCGCCGACTCGCCGGATCTCCCGCTCCTGGAGCGCTCGCAGGAGCTTGACCTGCATGCCCGGCGAGACCTCGCCGACCTCGTCGAGGAGCAGCGTCCCGCCGTTGGCCGCCTCGAACAGGCCCGGTCGGTCCTGGGTCGCGCCGGTGAACGCGCCCCGCGCGTGTCCGAAGAGCTCGCTCTCGAGGAGCGTCTCGGTGATGGCGCCGCAGTTGACCGCGATGAACGGTCCTGCCGCGCGCGTGGACTCCTCGTGGACGAGGCGCGCGATCCGCTCCTTGCCCGATCCGCTCTCGCCGGTGATGAGGACGGTGGCATCGACCTTCGCCACGCGGCGCGCCAGGTCCACGACCTGCCGCATGGTGGGGCTCTTGGCGACGATCCCCAGGGGCTCCTGGACGTCGCGCGCCACGCGGACCAGCGCTCGGCGGTGCTCGCGGAGCTTCCGCTCGGCCGCCTTCAACGTCTCCGTGACCCGGTGGAGCGAGACGTCGAGGGCCTCCTTGAGGCGGCTCGGCTCGAAGAAGCGGAGCTCCTCGGCGCGCTCGTCACCCCATTCCTCGCGCGTCCGCCCGATGAGGTGGCAAGCCGCATCACCCTTGCCCATGCAGCGGTCCTCGAGGGCGTAGATCTCCTTACCTTCGCTCCGGCTGATGTAGCCGCTGGTGAGGCCGCAGAGGGTCCAGCATACGGGCACGTCGGAGCGACCGAAGTGCAGGAGATGCTGCTCCGCCTCGTAGGAGGCGACGAGCATCACGCCCTGCTTGGAGACGAGGCCCTTGCTTCCCGGCTCGACGCGGAAGAGGCCTTCGAGGGCGCAGATGCGGGTGCCGGCGCGGCGCCAGTCCTCGTTGCTGTCCCACTTGAACTCGGCCTGCAGGGCCTCGGCCATGCGCCAACCGTGGGCGAAGCCGAACTGGGTGAGCACGGTGCGGGCAGCCGTGAGGCCGAAGTTCTCGACGAGGTACTTTCGCAGGAGGCCCATTGCCACCGCGTCGAGAAGGAGCGCGCGCTGTCCGGCGAAGCGGATCACGCCTCCCTCCGGGTCGAGTTCCAGGAACTCCTCGTGATCCAGGTCGTCGGCCCGCATCGGGGGTCTCTCCTTCGAATTGAAGGAGAAGGTACTTCATCTTGATTGGGCCGGCCACCATGGGCGGGCCAGGGGCGGCCTCAACTTGGATGAAAACGCAGGGTACGCCTCGGTGGCCCGGAAGCTGCTTGAAGAGGGGCAGGCGTGGCGGATCGCGCACGGGCCCGAGGAGGCCCAGGAGGAGGGACTCGTGAAGAGGAGAAAGAACGGCACCGCACGGCTGGGAGATCTGATCGCGGCAGCCTTCGACGAAGCCGCGCGCTACAGCGCGGATCCGAGAGAAGTGTCACGCCTGGCGACGCAGGCGGTGAGGTACCTGATGCGCCGGGCGGGAAGGCTGCCGGTGCCGCCGGCGACGTCCGCCTAGCCAGCCGCCCGCTCGTTTCGCCTCTTGCGCGAACGAACTCGCGAACGAACCAAGGAGAGATCATGTTCGGGGCTTCAGTCGGTTTCGTTCCTCTCGTGTTGCTCCTCGTCGTCGTGGTGTTGCTCTTCTTCTCCGGGGTCCGGGTGGTGCGACCCACCAGCCGCGGGTTGGTGGAGCGGCTCGGCAAGTACCACCGGTTGGCCGCGCCGGGGTTCAACTGGATCATTCCCGGAGTGGACCGGATGATCCTCGTCAACATCACCGAGGTCATGGTGAATGCGGAGCCGCAGGAGATCATCACCAGCGACAAGCTCAACGCTCGGGTGGACGCCCAGGTCTACTTCAAGGTCAAGAGCGACGAGGAGAGCGTGAAGAGCTCGCAGTACAGCGTCTTCGACTATCAGTACCAGATGGTCAACCTGGCCAGGACGACCTTGCGCAACATCATCGGCACGCTGACCCTCAAGTCGGCGAACAGCGAACGAGGAAAGATCAACAGCGAGCTCCAGAAGACGATGCGGGAGGAGACGACGCTCTGGGGGATCGAGATCGTGCGGACGGAGCTGAAGGAGATCGATCCTCCCCAGGACGTCCAGGAGACGATGAACAAGGTCGTGAAGGCCGAGAACGAGAAGGTCGCGGCCGTCGACTTCGCCACGGCCACCGAGACGATGGCGGATGGCGCACGGCGTGCGGAGATCAAGAAGGCGGAGGGAATCAAGCAGGCGAAGATCCTCGAGGC
>DASRTO010000217.1:0-5438 GCA_035655915.1 Anaeromyxobacteraceae bacterium | reverse complement strand
GCCTGGCTCAGCCACTACGAGCCGTCGTGGGAGAAGGCCCCGGTGGTCTACGCGGTGCAGCTCTTCTACAAGTTCATGATCCCGTTCATGCTGGCGGCGGTGGTCCTGCAGATCGCGCTGCACCTGTGGCGCGTGGTGGTGAACCGATGAGCACGGCGAGCGAAGCCCAGGCGGGGGAGCAGATCGTCCGCTTCAGCCTGAAGCAGCGCATCGAGCACGTCGTCACCATGGCGACGTTCGTCGGGCTCTGCCTCACCGGGCTGCCGCAGAAGTTCTACACCTCGGGCTGGGCCCTGGGCCTGGTGGACCTCTTCGGCGGCATCGACACCATCCGCTGGATCCACCGGTTCTTCGGGGTGACGCTGGCCATCTCGGTGGTGGTCCACCTGGTCTTCGCCCTGGCGGCGGTGGCCTCGAAGAAGGTGCGCTTCTCCATCGCCATCACCCAGCAGGACTTCAAGGACGCCATCGTCCAGCTGCGCTACTACCTGGGCCTCACCGAGGAGCACCCCCACTACGACCGGTACGATTACAAGCAGAAGTGGGAGTACTGGAGCCTGATGGTGGGCAACGTCATCATGATCCTGTCGGGGTTCATCCTCTTCTACCCCACGGTGGCGGCGCGGCTCATGCCGGGCCAGTTCATCCCCGCCGCCAAGGTGGCCCACTCCAACGAGGGCCTGCTGGCCTTCCTGGTCATCACCATCTGGCACATCTTCAACGCCCACCTCCACCCGGACGTCTTCCCCTTCGACACCTCCATCTTCACGGGTAAGATCAGCCGGGAGCGCATGGAGCACGAGCACCCCCTCGAGCTCGCCCGCCTCGAGGGCGGGGGAGAGGGTCACGGCGGCGCTTCCGGAGCGCATGCCTCTCGCCAGATGGGTTGACCTCGCGTCGCAGGCCATCTTCCACACCATCGTCGCGGCACTGGCGGTGGAGGCGCTGGTCCGCCTGTGGCGGGTGCGCCACCCCAGGCAGCGCCTGGCCCTCCGCTCGCTGGTGCTGGCCTGGCCGCTCCTCGGCCTGCCGCTCTTGTGGACTCTCGTCCCCGGCCGCTGGGACGAGGCCTTCCGCGACGGGCGGGCCCTCTTCGCGGGGCGTCGCTGGGAGGAGGTGCACCTGGCCGGGGTGGGGCTCTTCCAGTGGTGGGTGGGGCTGCACGTGGCCCTGGGCCTGGTCCTGTTCCTCATGGACTTCCTGCCGCTGGTGGCCTCGCGGCGCCGCCTGCCGGTGCCGGGGGCGCCCGCCTCGGCCGAGGGCCAGGCGGTGGCGGCGGCGCTCCGGGAGGTGGCGGGCCGCATGGGCCTGCCGGTCCCGCCGCTGGCGTTCCTGGAGGGGGCCGGGCCGGTGCTCTTCTGCGCCGGGGTGCGCCGGCCGACGCTGGTGACCTCGCGGGCCGCCGCCGCCCTCCTCGACCCGAGGGAGCTGCGGGCCTCCCTGGCCCACGAGCTGGCGCACCTCAATCGCCTCGATCCGGGTGTCTCCTGGCTGCTCATGGGGGCGCGGGCGCTGCAGTGCTTCAACCCGGCCTTCCAGGTGATGGCCCGGGCCACTGCCCACGACGCCGAGTGGCGGGCCGACGAGCGGGCCGCCCAGGCCACCGGCGACCGGCTGGCGCTGGCGAGCGCGCTCCTCAAGCTCTTCCGCGCCACCGAGGGGCTCCCGCTCCCCCCGGGGCGCCGCAGCCTCCCCTTCGCCGCCGCCCTCTCCGAGCCCCTGGCCCGGGCCCGGGCCCACGAGATCGAGACCCGCTGCCGCCGGCTGCTGGAGCCGGCCCCGGCGCCGCTGGCCTTCGGCGGCCTGCGGCTGGCGGCGGCCGCCGCCAGCCTGACGGCGCTCTTGTGGTTCGTGGTATGACCGGCGGGGAGGCGCCAGTGGGGGCGAAGGGCAAGGAGCTCTTGCGGGCCCTGGCGACGCTGGTCTTGGTCATGGGTGGCGCCACGGTGGCCCTGGCCGCGCTCGACGCCGCGCCGGGGTGGCTGCAGGGGGAGTCCCGCGGCGTGCGGCGCCTCGCCAGCGTGGAGGAGGCCGAGCGCCGGCTCAAGGCCCGGCTCTACCTCCCTGCCTTCTTCCCGGATCGCTACCGCTGGCCGCCGTCCTCGGTGCGCCTGGTGGTGGGCGATCCGTCCTCGGTGGCGCTGGGGTTCGAGGCGCGGGACGGGGGGCTGGCCCTCCAGCTCGGCCAGACGGTGGGGGGCGAGGGGCCGGTCTCGCCGCTGGCGCTCCCGGCGGCGGAGGTGCTGCAGCGGTCGGCCGTGCGCATCGGCGGAATCGAGGGCACGCTGGCGCGGGTGGTGGGCGAGGACGGCGCGGTCTGGAACGAGGTGGCCTGGCAGCAGGGCGGGCGGACGCTGGTGCTGCGCGGCAAGGGCGGGGTGGAGGAGCTGCTGCGCATGGCCCACAGCGCCCACAAGGAGGGGCCGTGACCGACGGCTCGCCGCGCCCGACCCCCCAGCCGGAGGCCTCCTGGAGGCGCTCGCTCCAGGCCCGGGTCTTCATGCTGCTGGGCCTGGGCGTGCTCGGGCCCACCGCCATCGGCGCCGGCGTGCTCTACCACCGCCTCAAGGTGCTGGACGAGCGGCAGATGGCCGGCCGGCTCCACGCCGCGGCCGCCGCCTCCAGCCAGCTCGACGAGGAGCTGACCCTGGCGCTGGAGGCGCTGCAGCGGGCCGCCACCGCCAACCGGGTGGACCTGCGCGACTCGAGCGTCGAGCCGGAGAAGGTGGCGCTGCGGGAGGCGGTGCTCCAGGGCCACTTCCCGGCGGGCGCCTTCATGCTGGACGCGACCGGGAAGCTCCTGGCCGAGGTCCCGGAGCGGGGCGAGCGCAGCCTGGCCCCGCCTCCGGAGGCCCACGAGGTGCAGGAGGTGCTGCAGGCCGGCCGGCCGGTGGTGAGCGGCGTGGTGGCCGGCCCCTCGGGCGACCACGTCTACGCCATGGTGCCGGTCCGCGACTGGCGGGGCGAGGTGTCCGGCGTGGCCGGGGGCGTGCTGGAGCCGAGCCAGCCGCGGTTCACCACGCTGCTGCGCTTCCTGAAGCGCGCTCCGGAGGGAGCCGCCGAGATCGTCGATCGGGGCGGGCGGGTGGTGGCCTCGGCCGAGAACGGGCGGTCCCGCAGCCTGACCGAATGCCGCCAGGTGGCGACGCGGGTGGCCGAGCGGCGCTCCCTGGTGGAGCGCTGCCAGGCCTGCCACGCCGGCCGGGGCGGCGCGGAGTTCCGCTCGGTGCTGGCGGTGGCCCCCCTGCGGCAGGCCCCCTGGGGCGTGATGCTGCGGCTGCCGGAGCGCGCCGTGCTGGCCTCCACCGAGGCCTTCCCGGCCGGGCTCCTGGGCCTGGAGGCGGCGCTGCTGGGCCTGGGCGCCATCCTCGCCTGGGGGGCGGCCCGCAGCGTCACCCGCCCCGTGGCCGCGCTCACCGCCGCCGCCGAGAAGATCGCCGGGGGGGACCTGGAGCGGCCGGTGCCACAGGCCGGGCCGGACGAGGTGGGCCGCCTCGCCTACTGGCTGGAGGTGATGCGCTGGTCGCTCCGCGAGATGCTGGCCTACGTGGAGCAGGCCAACCAGCGGCTGGAGCGGAGGGTGGAGGAGCGGACCGCCGAGCTCAACCGGGTGAACGCGGCGCTGCGGGAGCGGGAGCAGGAGCTGGCCCGGCTCTACGGAAAGGTGCTGACGGCGCAGGAGGACGAGCGCAGGCGCATCGCCCGCGAGCTGCACGACGAGACCAGCCAGAGCCTGGCGGTGCTGGTGATGGGCCTGGACGCGGCGGTGGCCGCCATTCGGGCCGGGCAGACGCCGCGGCTCGACGAGGTGAAGGCCCTGGCGGTGCGCACCATCGAGGAGATCCACCGGCTCATCCTGGACCTCAGGCCCTCGGTGCTCGACGACCTGGGGCTCCTCTCCGCCATCCGCTGGTACGGCGAGCGCTACTTGCAGCCGCGCGGGATCTCCTTCCGCTGCGAGTTCGAGAAGCTGGAATGGCGGCTCCCGTCCGCCTTTGAGATCGCCGTGTTCCGGGTGTGCCAGGAGGCCATGACCAACATCGCCCGGCACGCCCGGGCCGAGACGGTCCTGGTGCAGGCCCGCGTGGAGGGGAGTGCCCTGGTGGTCGAGATCGAGGATGATGGCCAGGGGTTCGACCCGGCCGAGGTGTCCCGGCGGCCCGGGCGGCCCCATTTCGGGCTCTTGGGGATACGGGAACGGGTGGAGCTCCTGGGCGGCAAGGTCACCATCGACTCGGCGCCCGGGCGCGGGACGCGGCTGCGGATCGAGGTGCCGCTGCCGGAGGAGACGAGGGGCTGATGGCGAAGATCAGGGTCCTCATCGCCGACGACCACGCCATCCTCCGGGAGGGGGTCCGGGCTCTGCTGGCCCTCACCGACGACATCGAGGTGGTGGGCGAGGCCAAGGATGGCCGGGAGGCGGTGGACCTCTGCGGGAAGCTCGACCCGGACGTGGTGCTGATGGACATCGCCATGCCGGGCCTGGGAGGGCTCGAGGCGGCGCTGGAGATGAAGAAGCTGGGGCTGCGCGGCCGGGTGCTCATCCTGTCCCAGTACGAGGACCGGGAGTACGTGCGCCGCCTCCTCAAGGCGGGGGTGGCCGGCTACGTCCTCAAGAAGTCGGCCGGTTCCGAGCTGGCCAACGCGGTGCGGGCGGCGCACCGGGGCGGGCTGGTGCTCGATCCCGAGGTGGCCCGCGCCGCCATGGAGGAGGCCGGCCCCAAGGCCCCGGCGGAGGCCGACCCCTACGAGACCCTCACCGACCGGGAGAAGCAGGTGCTGAAGCTGGTGGCCGAGGGGCTCTCCAACAAGGAGGTCGCCGAGGCGCTGGGCATCAGCGTGAAGACCGCCATGACGCACCGCGAGCACGTCATGGAGAAGCTGGGGCTGCACAACCGCACCGAGCTGGTGCGGTTCGCCATCAAGCGGGGCGTCATCCGCGTCGAGCCGTGAGCGGCGGCCCGGTCTCGCCTCCGGCGGCTGTTGTCGCTCGCGGCGTGGAGCTCGGGCCGCGCGGCGACGTGGTACCCGCGGCGGCTCGCAAACGGCGGTCGCGCAGCCAGGGGGGCTCCCGGAACGTTGGCGCTCCGCGCCGGTTGCTCGCCGCGAGCGGGCACGCTCCTGTCGCGCGTATCGGGGAGCTCGCGGCTCGCTCCAAAGGCCGCCTCCGGCGAGACCGGGCCGCCTTGGGGTCGAGACTCGAAGACGAGACAGGCGGGCCGTTGCGGGCCCGCCGGGCGAGCGCCCCACTTTCGCGGAGGGAAGGGCGCAGGGCGGGGGCTCGTCCCCTGCCGGGGTGGGTCAGTCCTCCTCGTGCTCGCGCTTCTCTGCGATCTCCTTGCGGAGGGCCTCGAGGGCCTGGTCGCCGGCGCCGTGCTCGTGGGGCAGGTCCTTGTCCTCCTCGCCGGGCTTGCCGGTGAGGTGGGCCTCGCCGGGCC
>DASRTO010000216.1:0-2297 GCA_035655915.1 Anaeromyxobacteraceae bacterium | reverse complement strand
GGCGGGCGGGAGAGGCTCGGGTCGAGCCCGAACCCGTGCCGGTAGCCGAGGTCCGTGACCGGCGCGTCGGCGCCGGTCTCCTCGAGCAGCTCGCGCCGCGCCGCGGCCTCGGGCGGCTCGCCGGGCTCGAGGCGGCCCGTCACCGGCTGCCAGAACCCGCCTCGCTCCGGGGAGCGCCGCAGCATGAGCACCCGGCCGTCGGCACCCACCGGCACCACCGACACCGTGCGCAGGTCGAACCCGGCGTCGCGGCGCTCGCGGCCGAAGATGGCCGTCAGGTGGGTCGCCAGCCGCTCCTCGACCTCGCCGAGCGGCGGCGCCGCCCATCCCCTCCCCCGCAGCGCCTCGGCGAGGCTGGTGACCCCGAGCCGGGGATCGGCGATGCCGCAGGGGACGATGGACCGGAAATGGGCCAGGTCGGGGGCGGCGTTGAAGGCGAAGCCGTGGGTGGTGACCCAGCGCGAGAGGTGCACCCCCACCGCGCCGATCTTCAGGGGCCCGACCCAGGCGCCGTGGTGCTCCGGGTGGCGCCCCGCGGTCACGCCGTAGTCGGCGCAGGCGCGGATCATCGCCTCCTCGAGGTCGGAGACGTAGCGGCGCACGTCCTTGCGATCGGCGAGGTCCAGCACCGGGTAGCCCACCACCTGGCCCGGGCCGTGGTAGGTGACGTCGCCCCCCCGGTCGGTCTCGTGGATCTCGAACCCCCGCCCCCGGAGCCACTCGGGCGAGGCCAGGACGTTCCGCCCGCTGGCGCCGCGCCCGAGGGTGATCACCGGCGGGTGCTCCAAGAGGAAGAGCCAGTCCGTTCCCGGCGGGTCGCCGGCGCGCACCCGCGCCGCCGCCATCTCCATCAGCGCCAGGCCGTCCCGGTACTCGACCCGGCCCAGCTTGCGGACCTCCAGCGTCCTCACGCGCGCGCCGGCGCCCCCGACTGGGCCCGCGCCGGCCGCTCCGGCCGGTTCAGGGCGTGGATGGCCTCGCCCAGCGCCGCCTTGCAGGCCTCGTGCACGGCCTCGGACAGCGTGGGGTGGGCGTGGATGGTGAGGGCCACGTCCTCCAGGTAGGCTCCCATCTCCAGGGCCAGGGCGCCCTCGGCGATGAGGTCGGAGGCCTCCGGGCCGCAGATGGTGAAGCCCAGGATGAGCTTGGAGGCCTTGTCGGCCACCACCTTGGCGAAGCCCTCGGCGTGGGTCATGGCCACGGCGCGGCCGTTGGCCCCGAAGGCGAACTTGCCGGTGATGGGCTCGTGCCCGGCCGCTCGCGCCTCCTCCTCCGTCATGCCCACCACCGCCACCTCCGGGTCGGTGAAGATGGCGGCCGGCAGGGCCACCCAGTCCCGGGCCGACTTCTTGCCGGCGATGACCTCGGCGGCGATCTCCCCCTCCTTGAAGGCCTTGTGGGCCAGGAAGGGAGCGCCGACCAGGTCGCCGACGGCGAAGATCGACGGCACGTTGGTCTGGTAGCGCTCGTTCACCTCGACGAAGCCCTTGGGCCCGAGCTTGACGCCGGCCTTGTCGAGCCCCAGCCCCTCGGTGAGCGCGCGGAAGCCCACCGACACCAGGACCTTGTCGCACTCGATGGCCTGCGCCTTGCCGTCCACCTCGGCCTGGACCGACAGGGCCCCGCCCTTGCGCTCGAACCCCTTGGCCGTGGCGTTCACGTGCACCGCGACCTCGCGCTGGCGCAGGCCCTTCTGCACCAGCCGCACCGCCTCGACGTCCACCCCGGTGAGGATCTGCGGCAGGGCCTCGACCACCGTCACCTTCGAGCCCAGCTTGGCGTAGACCGTCCCCAGCTCCAGGCCGATGACGCCGCCGCCGATGACCAGGAGCCGCTTCGGCACCTCCGGCAGGTCCACCGCCTCCTTGGCGCTCCACACGTCCTTGCCGTCGAAGGCGAAGCCCGGGATCTCCACCGGGCGCGCCCCGCTGGCCACGATGAAGGCCCCCGCCTCCAGGCGCTCGGTGCCGTCCTTGCCCTTCACCTCGACGGCGTCCGGCCCGACGAAGGCGGCGGTGCCCTTCACCACCTCCACGCCGTTCCCCTTCTCGAGGAAGGCAACGCCGCCCACCATCTTCTTCACCACCTCGTCCTTGAACTGGCGCAGCTTGTCGAGGTCCACCCGCGGCGGCTCGGCGATGATTCCACGCTGGGCGGCGTTGCGCATGTCGTCCACCAGGTTGGCGGCGGCGATGAGCGCCTTGGAGGGGATGCAGCCCCAGTTGAGGCACACCCCTCCCAGCGTCGACTCCCTCTCCACCAGGGCGGTCTTCTTGCCGAGCTGGGCCAGCCGGATG
>DASRTO010000215.1:0-2194 GCA_035655915.1 Anaeromyxobacteraceae bacterium | reverse complement strand
GGACTCGTGCTGGCGGCGCTCGACGTCTGCGGCGCCCCGGCGCTGGTCGAGCGCCACCTCCGGCCCGGCCAGCGGGTGCTGGTGCTGGGCGCCGGCAAGTCCGGGGCGCTGGTGTGCGCCCAGGCGGGCTCGAGCCTCGCCCGCCGCGGCGAGGTGGTGGCCGCCGACCGCTCCGAGGCCGCGCTGCAGGCCCTCTCCCGCGCCGGCCTCGCCGGCCGCACCCTGCGGGTGGACCTCGCCGACGCGGTGGCCACGCTCCGCGCCGTCGAGGGCGCCGGCGGGCCCTTCGACCTCGTGGTGAACTGCGCCAGCGTGGCCTGCACCGAGATGGCCTCCATCCTCTCGGTGAAAGACGGCGGCACGGTGGTCTTCTTCTCCATGGCTACCAGCTTCACCGCCGCCGCCCTGGGCGCCGAGGGGGTGGGCCGGGACGTCACCCTGGTCATCGGCAACGGCTACGTCCCCGGTCACGCCGCGCTGGCGCTCGACCTGCTGCGGCGCCACGCCGGCCTGCGGGCGCTGTTCCAGGAGCGCTACGGCCGGTAACCGGCCGGAGGCCTGGCCCCGGGCGGGGCCGCTGCCGCGCCGGGCGGCGCGGAGACGGAGGACGTTCGTCCCCGGTTTTGATAAGAGATGAGGATTCGACGGGGGTCCGGAACGGAGGGCGTTCCATGGTGAAGACGATCGGCCTCGCCACCGCGCTCGGGTGCCTCCTCGCCGCCGCTCCGGCGCGCGCGGTGGAGGTCTCGAAGGCGGAGTGGATCGAGACCATGAAGACGGCGCTTCCGACCGCCTTCTGCGCCGAGAGCACGCCGTTCCGCAAGTGCTTCAAGGTCACGCAGGAGGAGTGCGAGGACGCGGCTGCCTCCGCCGTCCGCATCTGCCTGAAGAAGTACCAGTCGCAGATCCCGGCCAAGCTGAAGCAGCCCGCGGACGGCGAGACATGGGGGAAGAAGGTCGGCGAGTGCTCCGGGAACAGCTACGCCGCCGCGCTCAACAAGAAGAAGGTGAACAGCAAGGAGTGCCAGTAGGCCTGCCGGCCGCTTCGGCCTTCGGTACGCTCGGGGGCAACCTCGACCTGCCTTGCGCCGCCCGGCGCGGAGAGCCCTGACATTCACCAATAGGGAAGGCCGATGACGCGGACCCGTGGTTCCTGGCTGGGCGCGCTGGCGCTGCTCACCGGCGCGCCGCTCGCGGCCGGGCAGGATGCGCCCGGGGCGCAGGCGCGGGAGCTCCCGGAGCAGGTGCGCCGGCTCGAGAAGGCGAACCAGGACCTGGAACACCGGCTCGACGAGATCGCCAAGGCCGTCGACGACCTCGCCTGGCAGCAGCGCCTGGGCGACGTGGCGCTGGTCGAGAAGTGGCGCATCGCCGGCCCGCCTCCGGCCAGGCCGAGGAACCCCACCGCCCCCGGGGCGCAGAACCCGGTGAAGTTCTTCACCTACAGCTTCGTCCCCAAGGACCGGAAGCCAGGCGAGAAGCTGCCGCTCCTGGTCCTGCCGCACGGCGGGGTCCACGCCGACTTCTCGTCGCCCTACATGGCCCACATCGTCCGCGAGCTGGTCTCCCAGGGCTACGTGGTGGTGGCCCCCGACTACCGGGGCTCGACCGGGTACGGGCGGATCTTCTACGAGCAGATCGACTACGGCGGCCGCGAGGTGGAAGACGTCCGGGCAGCCCGGGACTGGGCCGTCGAGAACCTCGAAGGCGTCGACCCCGGCCGGGTCGGCCTCGTCGGCTGGAGCCACGGCGGGCTCATCGTGCTCCTGGAGGCCTTCTCGCACCCCAAGGACTACCGCTGCGTCTTCGCGGGAGTCCCCGTCTCCGACCTGGTGGCGCGGATGGGCTACTCCGACGACGAGTACCGCAAGGAGTTCAGCGCCCCCTTCCACGTGGGCAAGGGCGTGCGCGACGACATCGAGGAGTACAAGCGGCGTTCGCCGGTGTGGCACGTCGAGAAGCTCGAGACGCCGCTGCTGGTCCACACCAACACCAACGACGAGGACGTGAACTACCTGGAGGTCGAGCACCTCGCCCAGGCACTCAAGGCGGCGGGGAAGAAGTTCGAGTACCGGGTCTTCAAGGACGCCCCCGGGGGTCACAGCATGGATCGCCTCGACACCAAGCTGGCCCGGGAGGCGCGGCGGGACATCTACCGCTTCCTGGCCCGGTACCTGGATCCCCCGCGCCCGGC
>DASRTO010000214.1:0-2520 GCA_035655915.1 Anaeromyxobacteraceae bacterium | reverse complement strand
CTCGGGCCTCGCCCGCCGGCGCTTCCCCGCAGCCGCCCGAGCATGCCTCGGCCGCGGTGCCGCGCCCATGCGTTCGGCGTCGCGACGGCGAACACGCGCCGGGGCCGCCGCCAGAAAGCTCGGGACAAGGCCCGCCTTTCGCCGTCGCGCCACGAGGACCACGGGCGCGGCGCCGCCGACGGCACCGCGTGGCGGCGAGGACACGCGCCGGCGGGAGAGGCCCGAGCGCGCACCTCACCCCGGCGGATGGTGCGCCAGCCGGAGCGCCCACATCACCGCCACGCCGGCGAGCAGCGCCAGCGACAGCTGCCACTTGCTGCCGCCGCGGCGGTGCAGGTCGGGCAGGATGTCCGAGAGCGCCAGGTGCAGGAAGGTGCCGGAGCTGGCCGCCAGGGCCAGAGCCGTGAAGCGCTCGGCGTGGATCACCTGCCGCAGCGCCAGGTACACCGCCGCGCCCGCCGGCACCATCAGGGCGAAGCTGGCGTTCATGAGCAGGGCCCGGCCTCGCCGGTACCCTTCGGCGCGCAGGATGGCCGAGAGCGAGAAGCTGGCGGGGACCTTGTGGGCCAGGATGGCCAGGAAGACCAGCAGTCCCAGCGCCGGCTCCGAGTTGGCGGCCCCCAGGGCGAAGCCGTCCACCATGGTGTGCAGGGACAGGCCCACGAAGGCCGCCAGGCCCAAGGTGTGGACGTCGCAGCCGGTGGCCTCGTGGGCGTGGGCGTGACCGGGGTGGGAGCGCACGCCGTCGGGGGGCGGCGGCGGATGGGCCAGGAGGCGCGCCGACGGGCCGGGCTCGGCGCAGACGTGGACCAGCACCAGCCGCTCCAGCAGGAAGAGGAAGAGGAAGCCGCCCAGCACCGCCGGCATGGTGGCCATCCCGGCGCCGGCCACCGCCTCGGGAAGCATGTGCAGGAAGGCCGCCCCGAGCATGACCCCCGCCGAGAAGGAGAGCAGGGCGTCGGAGCGCTCCAGGCGGCCCAGCAGCGGCAGGACGCCGCCGGCCACCGACCCCACGAGGATGGCGGCGGCGTAGGCGCCCAGCGTCGCCACCTCGCTCACCGGCGCCCCCTCCTCATCGGTGGAGCCCCAGGGCCTTGAGCCGCCGCGCCAGCGTGCCGCGGTCGATGCCCAGCGCCCGCGCCGCCGCGGAGCGGACCCCGCGGGCCCGCGCCAGCGCCCCCGACACCAGCGGGCGCTCCACCTCGCGCATCACCGCCTGGTACAGGCCGCCGGAGGGGTGGCCCCCCAGCCGCTCGAAGAAGAGGTCGAGCCGCTCCTGGATCTCCTCGTCGAGTGGCGGCGGATGGGCGATGCGGCCGTCCACCAGGTCGAAGCGCGCGCGGGAGCGGGAGAGGACGGCCCGCCCTTCGGCCACGGTGCGCACCCTGGTGACCTCGCAGCCGGACGCCTGGCAGGCCCGCAGGAGCGGGGAAGGCGCTTCGGCGAGCAGCAGGGCGCGCATTGGTCACTCGGCGACGGGCTCGGCCGCGAGCAGCGACGGGTCGAGCTCGAAGTCGGCGCCGTCGGCGAAATGCCGCCCCAGCAAGTCCCGCACCTCCGCCAGGGTGCCGGCGGCGCCGGCCTCGCGGCGGAAGCGCACCCCGCCCCGCCGGCCGCGGGAGTACCAGAGGAGGTGCCGCCGGAGCTCCCGCACCGCCTGCCGCTCGGCCTCCTCGGGGCGCCCGGCCCAGCGCGGCTGGCGGGCGCGGTGCTCGATCTGCATCCGCACGTGGCGCAGCACCGTGGCCACCCATTCGTCGCGCGAGGGCGGGGCGGGCGCCGGCTCGCCGCGCTCGGCGGCTCGCAGCTCGCGGAAGATCCATGGGTTGCCGCAGGCGCCCCGAGCCACCAGCACCGCGTCGCAGCCGGTCTCCCGCCGCAGGCGCAGCGCGTCGGCCGCGCTCCACACGTCGCCCGAGCCGAGCACCGGGATCCCCACCGCCCGCTTCACGGCGCCCACCAGGTCCCAGCGGGCCTGGCCCGAGTACATCTGGGCGCGGGTCCGGCCGTGGAGGGCCACCGCCGCGGCGCCGCCCTGCTCGGCGGCGCGAGCCACCTCGACGCAGTTCACCGAGGCCTCGTCCCACCCGGCGCGGATCTTGACGGTCACCGGGACCCCGGCCGCCGTCGCCACGGCGCGCACCGCGCCCTCCACCGCCACCGGATCGCGCATCAGCGCCGCCCCGGCGCCGCCGGCGCACACCTTTCTCACCGGGCAGGCCATGTTGATGTCCACCAGGTCCGCCCCGGCCCGCACCGCCACCGCCGCGCCGCGGGCCAGCACCTCCGGCTCGGCGGCGAAGATCTGCACCGCGAAGGGGGCCTCGCCGGGGGCGCGGTCGAGGTAGCTCCCGGTCTGCCCGGTCCCGTGGACCAGGCCGTGGGCGCTCACCATCTCGGTGTAGGCGAAGGCGGCGCCCATCTCCCGGCACAGGGTGCGGAAGGGCCGGTCCGAGACCCCCGCCAGCGGGGCCAGGAAGAAGCGTCCGGAGAAGGTGTAGGGACCGATCTGCATGGCGA
>DASRTO010000213.1:0-1590 GCA_035655915.1 Anaeromyxobacteraceae bacterium | reverse complement strand
AGAGTGCCCATCTGCCCCTCGGCCTCGGTCGCGCCGCGGGAGAGTAGTTCGGCGGCCCGGGAGAGCGCCGGGTCCCCGGTCATGGCGCCGATGGCCCCGATGTCCTCGCGCTGGCGCAGGGCGCGCGAGCGGGCGCGGCTCATCGCGGCGGCCTCCTCGGGCTGCCCGAGCAGGAACGACAGCGGGTCGTACTCGAACTCGGCCACGGCTCACATCTCCTCTGGCGGCTTCAACTCCTCCGGCGGCACCTCGGGCTGCGCCGGCGGCTGCCCGTAGCGGCGCGCCAAGTAGCGGCGCATGAAGGCGCTGCGGCCGCGCGCCTGCGTCCCGAGCGCCTCGCCCATCTCGGCCTTCGCCTTGCCCTTGCGGTAGAAGGCGGCGCCGCGCTTGGCGACGTCGGCGACGAACTCCAGCGGGTTGGCGGCGGCCGAGCCGTGCATCTGCGGGCCCGGGGCCTCCAGGGCCTTCTGGGCCCTCTCGTAGTCCCCGTAGGCCATGCCGGCCTCCTCGGGCAGCATCCCGAGGCGGCCCAGGAACTCCAGTTCGTCGTCGGAGAACGGCGCCGGCTCCGGCGCGGCCTCGGCCGGGGCGGCGTACTTCGACGATTCGGCGCTGGGAGAGACGCCGGGTCGGAGGTAGGGACTGATGAAGGGGTGCACGGTGAACTCCTCAGAACATGAACGGGATGCTGCCGATGCCGGCGAGGCCGGAGAGGAACCCCTGGTTGGCCTGCTGCTGCGCCTGCCACCCCTGCATGGCGTTGTTGAACTGCTGCTGCGCGGCGGGGAGGTACTGGGTGGCCTGGGCGGCGCCAGCCTGAGCGAAGGACGGCATCTGCGGCAAGCCGACCTGGGCGCCGCCGAGGAGGGCCTGGATCTCGTTCAGGCTCCAGCCGCGGCGCTGGAGTTCCTCGGCGATGGCGCTGCTGCGGAGGCCCTGCTGGTACTGCCCGGCGGCCCGCGCCTCGGTGCCGCCGCCCATCACGGACTCGCGCAGGGCGGTCTGGTAGGCATCGGTGCGCTCGCGGCCGAGGTTCGCCATCGCCGTGTCCCACGCCTCGTCGCCGGGGCGGAGGCCCTGGTTGTAGAGTTGCGAGGTGAGCGCCTGCTCGCGCTGCTGGAACTGCGGGTCGAGGCGGGAAGCGTACCGGCCGTAGATGTTCGCCTCGGCGCGGTTGCGCGCGGCCTCCATGTCGTCCGGCCTCGCCGGAAAGCCCTGCCAGTCGACCGGGCGACCGAGTTCGTCCCTGGCGCCGCCGAGGAGGTCCTCGGCGAGTTGGCTGCGCCCGCCCTGGATTCGCTGCTGCGACTCGAAGATGGCCTGCTGCTCCGGGGAGAGCGTCAGTGTCCCGGTCCACTGTTCCAGGGGCACTTGCCCGGCCGAGCCGTACGGCGACGCAGGGCTCGTCCTCGGTCCACCCGTAGGGGGCGGGATGCCCGGCCTGCCTGGGCCGGTACCGCCGGTAGGGACCGGGAGCCCGCCGCCGCCCGTCGGAGGCGGGATGCCCGGCCTGCCGGGCAACCTCGGAGCGCCAGGGCCGTAGATGTCGGACATCTGAACGCCAGGTTGGCCGCTGGCCAGCGCCGGATC
>DASRTO010000212.1:0-4117 GCA_035655915.1 Anaeromyxobacteraceae bacterium | reverse complement strand
CACGAGGTCGCGGCGCGGCGGCTGGTGGGCCCGGGCCATCTCCAGCGCCGCCCGGCGGGTGGCGGGGATCGAGCCTGCGAAGACCCGGTGCACCTGGGCCGGGTTCGAGAGCACCGTCTCCAGCTTGAAGAAGCGGCGCGGGCCCAGCGCCCGCTCCACCACCGCTCCCATGCGGTCGAGC
This sequence comes from Anaeromyxobacteraceae bacterium, assembly GCA_035655915.1. Classification (GTDB taxonomy): domain Bacteria; phylum Myxococcota; class Myxococcia; order Myxococcales; family Anaeromyxobacteraceae; genus DASTPH01. The sequence goes on along the minus strand of DASRTO010000212.1, from coordinate 3,936 downwards.
GCCTGGTGCATGCGGTTCTTCTCGACCGACATGCTCATGGTGTCGGGCGTGTGGTGGTGCCGGATGGAGCGGTAGCTCGACAGCCCGACGCACACCGACTTCCAGCCGCCGGAGAAGCCGCGGGTGGTGGAGGCGTTCACGTAGACGAGGAGGTCCGACTCCACCGCCAGCCGGGAGAGCTCCACCTCCTCGCCCTCGGCGGTGGCGCCGAGGCGCACCATGCCCTCCGGGTCCTCGGCGTCGTGGCAGAGGAGCCGCCCGTCGGGCGCGAACTCGGCCACCAGGTCGTCGCCGAGGATGGCGGCCAGCTCCGGCAACGTGAACTTCCGGTGGAGGGCGTTGGCGCAGAGCAGGGCGACGGACCGGCGCGGCACGCCGGCGCGGTCGAGCTCCGACAGGACCGCGCCGATGGCCGCCGGCCACAGGGGAGCCCAGCAGGGGACGGTGGGGTCGTCGAAGGCGATGGTGACGCGCCGGGCGCCGCGGGCCAGCTCGGCCAGCGGTGGCGAGTCGAGCGGATCGGCGAGGGCCGCCCGCACCGCCTCGTCCGGGTCCGCCGGCGGCAACGGCAGCGAGATGCCCTGCGACACGACCCAGGCGTCGTCCGGCAGCCGGACCGGGAGCCAATCGGTGCCGTAGACGATCTGATGCTCGCGGGGCACGAGCCCCCATACCGCGCTGGGGGGACTCCAGGAAGGGCCCCTTCGGGATCGGCCCCGGCGCCGGTCGGCGGCTTCCGCCCGCGTCCTGGCCACCGTGGCTCGCTCGTGGCCGCGCTCCAAGAGGGTCCGTCGCTCCGGGTTGCGGCGGCGCGGCCGGCCTCGCTAGCAAGCCCCCGGGTCCCTCGCCCGGCACGGCCATCTGCGGGCGTCCCACGGCGGGAGCCCACCCCCCGTTGCAGGAAGGAGCACCCATGCACGCATCGAGATGGCCTCACCTCACCCGGGTCGCCGCCACGGCGGCCCTGCTCGGCCTCGCCCCGGCCACGTCGCGCGGCGAGACCTGCACCTTCACCAAGCAGACCGACGTCCCGGCGGTCATGCGCGACGGCACCACGCTCCGGTCCGACGTCTACACGCCCGACGGCGCCGGGCCGTGGCCGGTCATCCTCATGCGCCTCCCCTACAACAAGAGCGTGGCGCAGACCTACGTCTACGCCCCGCCCGACTTCTACGCCTCCCACTGCTACATCGTGGTCATCCAGGACGTGCGCGGCCAGTACGCCTCGGACGGCGTCTTCTACGCCTTCCGGGACGAGATGCATGACGGCTACGACACGGTGGAGTGGGCGGCGCGGCTGCCGAGCTCCAGCGGCAAGGTGGGCATGTACGGCTTCTCCTACGTGGGGGCCACCCAGTGGTGGGCCGCCACCCAGCAGCCGCCGCACCTCGCGGCCATCGTCCCGGCCATGACCGGCGACGATTACTACGAGGGCTGGTCCTACCAGGACGGTGCCTGGAGCCTGGCCTTCGAGGAGTCGTGGCCCATCACCACCATCACCCGCAGCGCCATGGTCCAGCAGGGGCGCACCGGCATCCCGCCGGTCCTCGACGCGGCCGCGGCCAACCTGCCCGCCTGGTACCAGTTCCTCCCGCTCCTCGACTTCCCGCCGCTCTTCCCGAACGACCCGACCGTCGCCCCCTACTTCTACGACTGGCTGCGCCATCCGACCTGGGACGCCTACTGGCGGCAGTGGAGCATCCGGCTGCGCTGGGGTCGGGTGACCGTGCCGGCCCTCAACTTCGACGGCTGGTACGACGTCTTCAACAACGGCGCCATCAACAACTTCGTGGGCATGCGGATGTTCGGCGGCTCGGAGGCGGCGCGCCGGGGCCAGCGGCTGGTCATCGGCCCCTGGATCCACCTCCCGTGGACGCGGCAGGTCGGCGTGCTCGACTTCGGCCCCGGCGCCGACAACCCCATCGAGGACCTCCAGATCCGCTGGTTCGACCACTGGCTCAAGGGGGTCGACAACGGCGTCGACCGCGAGGCCCCGGTGCGCCTCTTCGTCATGGGCGCCAACAAGTGGCGCGAGGCGTCCGACTGGCCCGTCCCCGGGACCATCTGGCGCGACTACTACCTGCGCAGCGCCAAGGGGGCCAACGGCGTCGCCGGCGACGGCGTCCTCTCCACCGAGCGCCCCGGGGTGGGGCGCTTCCACCAGAAGCTCTTCGGGAGCAAGGCAGTCGAGTCGCCGCTGGACAGCTACACCTACGACCCGGCCGACCCGGTGCCGAGCAGCGGCGGCCACTCCTGCTGCACGCCCGACGTGGCTCCGGTGGGGCCGTACGAGCAGGGCGAGGTCGAGAAGCGCGCCGACGTGCTGGTGTACTCGACGCCGCCGCTCGAGGCGCCGGTGGAGGTGACCGGGCCCATCACCGTCACGCTCTACGCGGCGAGCAGCGCCCCGGACACCGACTTCACCGCCAAGCTGGTGGACGTCCATCCCGACGGGCGGGCCATCAACCTGAACGACGGTATCGTCCGCGCCCGCTACCGCAACTCCACGGTCGAAACCTCGCTCATCGAGCCCGGGAAGGTCTACCGCTACGCCATCCACGTCTGGCCGACGAGCAACGTCTTCAAGGCGGGCCACCGCATCCGCCTGGAGATCTCCAGCAGCAACTTCCCCATGTACGACCGCAACCCCAACACCGGCCACCCCTTCGGCCAGGACGCCGTGCTCCAGCCGGCGCACCAGACCGTCTTCCACGACCCGGCGCACCCGTCGCGGGTGACGCTGCCGGTGATGCCGCACCCCATCGAATAGCGGCCGGGCGGGGGGCGGGCGCCGCGCCCGCCCTCCGCCGCCGCGCCGCCGTCAGGGCGCGGTGGAGTCGAAGAGCGGGCCCTGGACCATCTCGTTGCCCGAGGGGGCCCGGGGGGCGCGTGCCTCAGGGGACAGCGAAGGCCGTGACCAGGCCGGTGTGATCGGAAGGGTGGCGGCCGAAGGCGTCGAGGGCGGAGACGCCCACCCGCTTCGTTCCGGTCGGCTTGAGCTCGGGCGTGGCCAGGACCAGGTCGAGGCGCTGGACCAGCGCTCCCCCGAGCAGCAGCTCGTCGAAGCCCCAGGTGTAGCCGGGGTCCACCGGCTTGAGCCGCGTCCAGGCGTCGCGGAAGGGCGACGAGAATCCCCCCAGGTCGACCATCCCGACGAGAACGGGGTAGGTTGGATCGGTCAGGACGGCGGTGTTGAAGTCGCCCGCCAGGATGGTGGGAAGCGGCTCGAGCGCCGCCAGCGAGGCCAGCAATTCGAGGGCCTGGCCCACCTGCAGGGCGTAGGGCGGATACGGGTCGGGAAGCGGAAGGTAGTCCTCGATGTGGGCCTCGACGAAGCGCACCCACCGCCCTCCCGCCTCCACCTCCACGGAGTTCCAGGCTCGCGGCGCGGGCACGGTGATTCCGGTGTCGGAGATGGGGAACGAGGCCGTCACCTCGGCGCTGAAGACGTGCGACCCGGCGTTGCGGAACGGGACTCCGGAGCGGACCAGGACGACGTCGCGATCGGTGATCCGGACGTCCTCCCCCGCGGCGCTGCACAGCTCGAAGTCGTAGGTGGGCTGGACCGCCGCCACCTGGTATTCCACGCCGCGCGCCGAGAGCGCTTCGAGGAGGATGGCGAGGAAGTCGTAGGCCACGTCCTCCGCGTTCGGGGCCAGGGCGCCGGCGCAGGAGTCCGGCGGGCCGGTCCGCCACAGCGCCACCTCCTGCAGGCCCACCGCGTGGGGGGCCGCCGCGGCGATCTCGTCGGCCAGCACCTCGGCGCGAGCGGGGAAGAAGGTCTGGTTCACGACGTCCCAGGTCTCCGCCACCGCCAGCGGGACCTGGTCGGCCGACGGGGCGTTCAGGACGCGGGCCAGGTCGGCGCCGTAGTAGACGTTGTAGGTCATGACGGTGATCACCGGCGCGCGCGACTGGGGAGGCAGCGAGACCAGG
>DASRTO010000211.1:0-2268 GCA_035655915.1 Anaeromyxobacteraceae bacterium | reverse complement strand
CAACCACTCCGGGCAGCTCCCCTTCGACGCGGCCATGATCGAGGTGGCGCTCCTCATCGACAAGGACCCGCCCCGGGTGGCCCGGGCCCTGGTGGACACCTGGGTGCCCACCCTGCCCTTCGTCTCCACCTTCCTGGCGCGTTGCGGCCAGATCGTGGGCACCCCCGAGAACTGCCGTCGCCTCCTGGCGGCCGAGGAGGCGCTGCTGGTGTTCCCCGAGGGGACCCGCGGCCTCAACAAGCCCTGGGCCGAGCGATACCGGCTCCAGGACTTCGGGCTGGGGTTCATGCGCCTGGCCCTGGAGCACGGCGCCCCGGTGGTCCCGGTGGGGGTGGTGGGGGCCGAGGAGCAGGCCCCGGCCCTCTTCGACCTGAAGCCGCTGGCAAGGCTGCTGGCCTTCCCCCACTTCCCCATCACGCCGACCATCCTGCCCTTCCCGCTGCCGACCCGCTACCGCCTGTGGTTCGGCCAGCCGATGCGGTTCGAGGGCTCGCCCGACGACGAGGACGCGGTGCTGGAGGAGAAGGTGCAGCAGGTCAAGGGGGCCATCACGGCGCTCCTGGCCCGGGGGCTGGAGGCGCGCCCCCACGTCTTCTGGTAGCGCCCCGGCCCCTTGCCCGCGCCCGCCCCAGCGGAACCCGAGTTCCCCCTGCCGCAGACGGTGGCCATCACCGGCATCGCCGGCAACCTGGGCAAGGCGCTGGCGAAGCTGCTCCACACCGAGACCCACCTGGTGGGGATCGACCGCCGCCCCTTCCGCGAGAAGCCCAAGGACATCGAGCACCACCAGCTCGACGTGCGCAAGAAGAAGGTGGAGGACGTCTTCCGGCGCCGCCGCATCGAGGCCCTCATCCACATGGGGATCGTGCACGACCCGCGCGTGCCCCCGGCCGAGGCCCACGCCTTCAACGTGGTGGGCACCCAGAAGATGCTGGACGTCTGCGTGCGGCAGGGCGTGAGGAAGGTGGTGGTGCTCTCCTCCGCCAACGTCTACGGGCCGCTCCCGGGGAACCCCAACTTCCTGCCTGAGGAGACGCCCCTCATGGCCTCGGCGCGCTTCCCGGAGGTGGGCGACCTCATCGAGGTCGACATGTACGCGCAGTCGTTCATGTGGCGCCACCCCGACATCGAGACCGTGGTCCTGCGCCCGGTGAACATCGTCGGCCCGACGGTGCGCAACGCCCCCTCCAACTACCTGCGGCTGGAGCGGCCCATGACCGTGATGGGCTTCGACCCCATGGTGCAGCTCATCCACGAGCAGGACGTGTGCCGGGCGCTGCGGCTGGCGCTCAAGCCCGGCGCGCGCGGCGTCTACAACGTGGTGGGACCGGGGGAGGCGCCGCTCTCCTCGGTGCTGCGCGAGCTCGGCCGGCGTCCCGTCCCCGTCCCGCACCTCCTGGTGCGCCCCCTGGTCGGCCGGCTCTTCGACGCCCGGCTCTCCAGCTTCCCGCCCGGAGAGGTGGACCACATCCAGTACCTGTGCGCCGTGGACGGCTCCCGCGCCGTCCGCGACCTGGGGTGGGCGCCGAGGTACTCGCTCCGGGAGACCATCCGCGGCGTCTTCGGGGGCTGAAGGCCCCGGTGCGGCCACCCCTGCGCGGGCCTCCGGCGCTCCCTCCGGGGCGGCCCCCCGGCCGCTCCCGCCCGGGTATCCCGGATGCGCGCCGGTTCCCCCGGCACTATGCTGGCGGCATGCGGTTCCATGGACTGGCGGTGGCAGCCGTCGCGGCCCTGGCGTGCGCCAGCGCTCCCCCGGCCACGCCGGCGCCGGCGGCCATGCCCACCCAGGGCGAGGCCGGCGGCGAGGTGATCTTCCTGCCGCAGGGCTCGGTGGGCACCGGCGCCACCGTCGATTCCCGGCGGGTGATTGGACCCACCGTGAGCATGGCCTTGGCGCCCCAGGGGGTCTGGGGAGGCGACCTGCGCGGGCGCAACCTGGTCCTGGAGATCTCAGAGGGGCGGCTCCGCGGCGCCGCCTTCGACGTGTCGGTGGAGCGGGCGGGCGACACCCTGCGCCTGGCCGGCCTGGTCGGCAACCGACGCGTGAACGTCCAGATCTCGCCGAAGCGCTTCCAGGGCACCCTCGGCATCAACGGGTGCTCCTTCGACCTCCCCGCGGCCACCCCCGGCTCCTACCAGGGCTTCCTCTCCTGCCCGGTCCCCCGCACGCCGGCGGTCTCCGCCGCGGTGGCCAGCGGCCAGCGCCTGTCGGTGGTCACCTCGGCCTCGCTGAAGCTGGCGGGCGACGCGGCCCGGCTCGACCCGTCA
>DASRTO010000210.1:0-8206 GCA_035655915.1 Anaeromyxobacteraceae bacterium | reverse complement strand
GCCGGCTCGCGCCGGCGAGGTCCGCCGCCCTGCCGACCCGATCGGGCCGGCGTCACGCACAGAGGCATCGGCAGGGGCCCCGCGCGGGCCTGGCAGGTCGCGGTCGCGCATTCGAGGCGGACGGGCTATGTTGGCTCATCGCTCGAGGAAACATGCTTCCCCACACGGACTGGCTGGAAGAGGTGGCGCGGCTGCTCGACGCCGCAGCCGCGGGCGGGGGCCGCGACGCCTGCCTGGCCGCGCTCAGGCAGAGGACGCGCGGAGAGCTGCTGGCTGCCTCCAGGGAAGTCGGGCTGAAGCGCGTCTCCAAGCTGCCCAAGGAGCTGCTGGCGCGGCGCGTCCTCGACGCATTGGTGGAACGCCAGCCCGAGCCGTCCGGCGGGCGACCGCCTCCCGAGGCGGGAAGGCCCGCGCCGCGTCGCGGCAAGCCGGCGAAGGCGCGGGCCGCGTCGGCCCCCTCTCCGGCGCCCCCCGAGCGACCCGGGGTGCCGCGCCCGGGCGAGGCTGCGGCGGCGCCGCCCGGTGGAGAAGCGGAGCGCGATCCGACACCGCTGGCGAAGCTGGACCTCGGCCCCGGCGCGCCCGCCGAGCCCCCGGTCGAGCACATCCCCTGGGGTTACGGCCAGGATCGCGTCACCGCGGCCGCCGTCGACCCCGAGCAGCTCTACGCCTGGTGGGAGGTGACCGATCCCTCGATCGAGCGGGCACGCAAGGCACTCGGCCCCGGGGGGGCCGGCGCCTGGCTGAACCTGCGGGTCTACGACACGAGCGGCATCATCTTCGACGGCACCAACGCCCACGGTTACTTCGACCACGCGGTGGACCGATCGACGCGGCAGTGGTTCTTCGCCATCGGCAAGCCGACCTCCACCGCTTACGTCGAGGTCGGGATGAAGTCGTCGGAGGGCTACTTCGCGAAGATCGCCCGCTCCGGGCGGGTGGACTTCCCCCGGAGGGAGCCCGCCCCGTGGAGCGAGCCGGAGTGGATGACGGTGGTGGCGGCCACCGGCGAGGCGGTGAGCGCCGGGCGAGGGGCCCCGGCGCGCCCGCCCGCTCCCACGGCGCCAGGCCCGGGGGGGCCCGCCGCGCCGTTCGCGCCCATCCCGCTGTGGGTGATGCGCGAGACCGGCGAGGCCCATGAGCTCCACGTCCGCGAGCTGCGCGACGGCTACTGGGAGCAGGTCGAGTGGTCCGAGGTCCGCGGCGAGGGCTGGTACGAGATCGAGGGCCGGATCGAGTGGCAGGGACCGGCGGTGCTGACGACGTGGGAAGCGGGGCCCTTCGCCCATCCGGTTCAGATCGAGCCGCCGCGGAGGGAGGATTGGCAGGGGAAATCCTATGCCTACCGCGTCGGGGAGGTCACGCACGTGGTGTACGGCCCGTGGCGGGTGGTGATCCACGACATGGGGGCCCGCTCCGGACACGCCGTGGTGAGCCGCTGGGAGGTCTACCGGTCCTGGGTGACCAGCGCCGGCCGCGAGGTGCGCCTCGCCGGCGCGCGCGCCCCCGCGCCCCCGGGCGCGTCGGAGGCCCTGGCGCCGGGGGCCAGCGAGCGGGCCTGGGCGGCGGGAAGCGAGCTGCGGCTCGGCGGCGCCAGCGAGCGGTGGCGCCTGGGCGCCAGCGAGGTGCGCCTGGCCGGCGCCAGCGAGCGGATGTTCCGGGGCGCCAGCGAGCGCCGCCTGGCCGGGGCCAGCGAGCAGCGGGCGGGAGGGGCCAGCGAGTGGCGCCTGGGAGGCGCCAGCGAGCGGTCGCAGCAGGGCGCGAGCGAGCGGATGTTCCAGGGCGCCAGCGAGCTCGCCGGCGCGAGCGAGCGCCGCCTCGGGGGCGCCGGCGAGGCGGACCCTGGCCAGGCCCGCCCCCGGAGCGGCTCCGAGCCCATGCCCTACCCGAGCCTCGAGGGCGAGCCAGCCGGGCCGGGGGAGTGAGCGAGATGGCCAGGGGATACTTCGCGCTCGTCCTCCACGCGCACCTGCCGTTCGTGCGCCATCCGGAAGACCCGACGGTGATGGAGGAGAGCTGGCTCTACGAGGCCATCACCGGGACCTACCTGCCGCTGCTCCAGGTGTTCGAGGGGCTCCTGGCCGACGGCGTCCCCTACCGGCTGACGGTCTCGCTCTCGGCGCCGCTCATCTCGATGCTCACCGACGACCTGCTCAAGGAGCGGTACGCCCGGCACCTCGACGACCTCATCGCGCTGGCCGAGAAGGAGATGGAGCGCACCCGGCCCGAGCCGCACTACCACCGGCTGGCGCGGATGTACTGGGACCGCTTCCAGGGTCTGCGCCACACCTGGCGCTGCCACGACGGCGACCTGGTGCGCGCCTTCCGCAAGCTCCAGGAAGCGGGGCGGGTCGAGGTCATCACCTCGACGGCGACTCACGCCTTCTTCCCCATGATGGACCGGAACTGGGCCGCGCTGCGGGCTCAGGTCCACACCGCCGCCGACCTCTACCAGCGCCACTTCGGGGGCCGCCCGCGCGGCCTGTGGCTGGGCGAGTGCGGCTACGTGCCGGGATGCGACGAAATCCTGCGCGAGGCGGGCATCCGCTACTTCCTGGTCGACACCCACGCCATCCAGCTGGCGGACCGGCCGCCGGTCTACGGGGTGTTCGCCCCCGTCTACTGCCCGACCGGGGTGGCCGCCTTCGGCCGCGACACCGAGTCGTCGCAGCAGGTGTGGAGCGCCAAGGAGGGGTACCCCGGCGATCCGCAGTACCGCGACTTCTACCGCGACATCGGCTTCGACCTGCCCATGGAGTACATCGGCCCGCACGTGCACCCCAAGGGCATCCGGATGTACACCGGCATCAAGTACCACGCCATCACACACGCCCAGCTGCATGACAAGTGGGTCTACGATCCGGACGCGGCCCGGGCCCGGGTGGGCCTCCACGCCTCCCACTTCCGCGGCAACCGCGAGAAGCAGGTGGAGGCGCTGGCGGCCGGGATGGACCGCCCCCCCATCGTGGTGAGCCCCTACGACGCCGAGCTCTACGGCCACTGGTGGTACGAGGGCCCCATCTTCCTCAACGACGTGTTCCGGCAGCTGCACTTCGACCAGCGCACCATCGAGCCCATCACCCCCGGCGACTACCTGGAGCGCCACCCCACCAACCAGGTGGCCACGCCCTCCCTCTCCTCGTGGGGCCTCAAGGGGTACGGGGAGTACTGGTGCAACGAGAGCAACGCCTGGATCTACCGCCACGCCCAGGTGGCCGCCGAGCGGATGGCCGAGCTGGCGCGGCGCAACCCGGCGGCGGATGGGCTGGAGCGGCGGGCGCTCAACCAGGCGGCGCGCGAACTCCTGCTGGCCCAGTCGAGCGACTGGGCGTTCATCATGACCACCGGCACCACCGTGCCCTACGCGACGCGGCGCTTCAACGAGCACACCGTCCGCTTCACCCGCCTCTACGAGGGCCTGAAGGCCGGGCGCCTCGACGAGCCGTACCTCGCCGACCTGGAGTCGAAGGACAACATCTTCCCCGACGTGGACTACCGGATCTTCGCGACCTAGCGCATGGGGGAAGGCCCGGCACCGCTCAAGGTCCTGTTCGTCTCGGCGGAGGTGGCGCCGTTCGCCAAGACCGGCGGCCTGGCCGACGTGGGGGGCGCCCTTCCGCGGGCCCTGCGAGCCCGCGGTATCGACGTGCGCGTGGTGACGCCGCTCTACGCCGGCATGGACTGGGACGCGCTGGAGCGGCTCGAGGGCGCGGTGCCGGTCCCCATGTGGTGGGGGACGGCGCAGGCCGGGGTCCGGCTCGGCAGGCTGCCGCGGAGCGACGCCCCGGTGTACTTCCTCGAGTACCACCGTTACTTCGACCGCCCCTTCCTGTACGGCCCGCCGGGCGAGGCCTATGACGACAACCTGGAGCGGTTCGCCTTCCTCTCGCGCGGCGCGCTGGAGCTGGCCAAGGCCCTGAACTTCCTGCCGGACGTGATCCACGCCAACGACTGGCAGACGGCGCTGGTGCCGGTCTACGTCAACACCGTGGAGTGGGCCCGGCCGCTCCACGGGGCCGGCACCGTCTACACCATCCACAACATGGCCTACCAGGGGGTCACCGACGGAAACGCCCTCTTCATCACCGGGCTCGGCCGCGAGCACTACAATCCGGCCGAGTTCGAGCACTTCGGCGCGCTCAACCTCATGAAGGCGGCCCTGCGGCACGCCAACGTCCTCTCGACGGTGAGCCCGACCTACGCCCGCGAGATCCAGACCCCGGCCTACGGCTTCGGGCTCGACGGCGTGCTGCGGGAGCGCGCCGGGGACCTGTTCGGCATCCTGAACGGCATCGACGCCGAGGAGTGGGACCCGGCCACCGACCCCTACATCCCCGAGGACTTCTCGGCGGAGGACCTCTCGGGCAAGGCGGCCTGCAAGGCGGCCCTGCAGCGCGAGGCCAGGCTGGCGGTGGACCCGGGCGTGCCGGTCCTCGGGACGGTGGGGCGCTTGACCGACCAGAAGGGATTCGACGTCCTGGCGAACTGCCTCGACCGGGTGCTGTCCTGGGACCTGCAGCTGGTCATGCTCGGCACCGGCGATCGCACCGCCGAGCACTTCTTCGGGACCCTCTCGGCGCTCCGTCCCGACCGGTTCAAGGCCTGGATCGGCTTCGACAACGGGCTGGCGCACCGCATCGAGGCCGGGTCCGACTTCTTCCTCATGCCGTCGCGCTTCGAGCCCAGCGGCCTCAACCAGATGTACAGCCTGCGCTACGGCACGCTCCCCATCGTCCGCGCCACCGGAGGGCTGGCCGACACGGTGCAGGGCTACCGCGAGGACACCGGGGAGGGGACCGGCTTCATGTTCCAGGACCTGACCCCGGACGCCCTCGCCAACACCATCGGCTGGGCGCTGTCGACCTGGCACGACCGCCCGCAGCACATCGCCGCCATGCGGCGGCGCGCCATGGCCCAGGACTTCTCCTGGGACGCGGCGGCGGTCGCCTACGAGCGGCTGTACCTCGAGGCCTACCGCCGGCGCCGCGGCCACGGCTTCCCGGCGGCCGTGGCCGACGCCGGCGGCCCGGACCAGGCCGCGAGTCGGCCAAAGTCCGAGCCAGCCCCGCCGCCGGCGCGCCCGGCGCGCAAGCGTTCCCGCCGTCCGGTCGGGTGAGGGCGCCCGACAGCGTCCGCGCCCGGCCGGCAGCTAGCGAGGCGCCGTGCCCGAGCCCGGCCGCGCGGCACCGAGCTCGCGCTCGGCCTGGAGCCAGTGATCCCGGTCGTGGCCGCTCGGGCAGCCGCTCTCCAGCCAGATCTGGTAGGCGCGCTCGGCGATCCGCTCGCGCGTCACCGCGCCTCCCACGGGTGGAGCTGCCGCCTTCGGCCTCCCCGTCTCGGTCTTGGATACAGCCCGGATCTTCGCAGCGGCCATGATCGCTCTCCGGCGCGGGTCAATCATACCAATCCTGTCCGACTCGAGGACGCGAAGCGAGACCCGAAGGAGGTGCCGCCCCGCGCGGGCGCTACTTGGCGCTGGAAAGGCAGCGCTATGGTCCTGCCCGCCACCATAGAAGCGGCCTCGTCCGAGGTGATGGATGGTCCTGGGGTGCTTCCGGGACGGGTCGATCGCTCCGCTCGGGGCGCAAGAGATCGATCCCTTCCAAGCCGAGGTGGTGAGCAGTCGACTTGCGATGCTTCACGGCATGGCCGGCGGCGGCGCCGCGGGCGCCCGCGCCTTCCGGCGGGGTGGAGCCACCGGCTTCCGGATCTGCATCCGGACCTTCCGCAGCCTCTTCTCCGTCTCCAGGAGCACGTCCTCGGCGGCGGCCGCCACCGTGGCCCTGGTGTCCTTGGCCGCGGCCCGCATGGTGGCCTTGGTGTCCTTGGCGGCCGCGCTCATCGTGGTCCTGGCGGCCTCGACCAGCTTGCGCCCCGCCTCCTCGAGCCTTCGCCCCAGCTCCTTCAGATCCTGCAACGCCAGGGGTTTCCCGCGGGTGGTTGCCATGATCCGCTCCCTTCTGCGCATCGGTAAGATAAGCCTCGGCGCCCGGACCGGCGCCGCCGATTCTGGCCCGCCGCCCCGGTATTCCGGGGACCACTGAACGGGGCGACCCATTCGAGCGGCCGCCAGCGCCATCAGGCCGCCACCTTCCCCATGGCCTCGTGCGCGGGGTGCGGCTCGAAGAGGATGCTCCTCCCGCGTGGGCTCATCTGGAACAGCAGGGGGCGAGGATCGATGTCGAGCGCCCCGAGCTGGCGGGCCACGCGGTGCTCCGAGCCGAGCTCGAGCGCGGCCGCCCTGCGGCGCAAGGTCTCGGCGAGCTCGAGGTCGTCGAACTCGATGGCGGTGCGCAGCAGCGTCACGCCCTTCATCGACCAGGTGGTCACGTGCAGCTTCCGGTGGCCGTACCGGCCGAGGTCTTCGCCGGCGAGCGCGAGGATGCGGGCGCCGCCCTCCGCGAGGGTGCAGGCGAGGCGCCGTTCTCCTCGCGTGAAGGTGATGTCGGCCAGGAACTTCGGGTAGCCGTACACCTCGACGCCGCCGACGCGAGCCAGCTCGGTGGTCACGGGCAGGTGAAGGATGTGGAGGCTGAAGGCGTGGCGCACCAACGCGGCGGCCGCGTCCAGCAGGCGCACCGCCCGGCGTCCGAACGTCACCGACGCCGCGATCGCCACCTCGTTGTAGACGCCCAGCCCGCTCCGCCGGTACTCGAACCCGGCCACGTTCAACAGGCAGCGGCCGCGTCGCAGCTCCACCGGATGCAGGTCGGGGTGCGGCAGGAGCTCCGCCACCCGCGCGGTCGAGGCGGTGAACACCGCGTTCATGGAGGTCGTGTCCTCGTAGAAGATGGGGACCTTCACCGTCGCGTCCAGGGCGGTGAGGCGCACTTCCCGCTGTGCGACCGATTCGAAGAAGGGCGTCATGGCCGTCTCCCCACTGAAGCTGAATCCCCGGAATCACGAACGGGAGAGCATCGATGGGGCGCCCCGAAGGCAGCACCGGCCCGGGAGGGTGGCGGCGAGGCCCGCCACCGTGGCCGGGGCCCTGGTTGGGGCTCGGGGGTCCGTCGGCGCCCCCGGCCCCTAGGGTCCGCCCCCGCCGGGTTCTCACGTAGGATGAGATTCGGTGAGCCAGGACCGCCAGCAGCGCGTTGACCGCATTCGTCACTCGCCGAATTTCCGGAACGGAGCCTTCCGCAACCCGGTCGAGGCCCCGTTGATGGTGTCGGGGAAGGCGCTGGAGGTGGCGAAGGAGTGGCTGTGGGGCAAGAGGCAGACCCGGCCGCCCGGCCCGCTCCCGACGGTGGCGCTGCGGCGGGAGTCCTTCTCCGATCCGCCCCCCGACGACGTCCGGATCTGCTGGCTCGGCCACTCCACGGTCCTGGTGGAGATGGAGGGCGCGCGGCTGATCTTCGATCCGGTCTGGGCCCAGCGGAGCTCCCCCTGGCGGCACCTCGGACCGTCGCGGTTCCAGCCGGTGCCGCTGGCCCGGGACCAGCTGCCAGACCTCGACGCGGTCCTCGTCTCGCACGACCACTACGACCACCTCGACCGTCACCTGGTGCGGGAACTGGCGGCGGCCCGGCCTGGCCTCCCCTTCTACGCGCCGCTCGGCGTGGGCGCGCGCCTCGCGGCCTGGGGCGTCGCCGAGGAGCGGATCCACGAGCTGGACTGGTGGGAGGAGGCGGTCCTGGCGGACGGGCGCATCCGCCTCGCGGCGGCCCCGGCTTGCCACTTCTCCGGGCGGGGATTCCTCGATCGGAACAAGACGCTGTGGGCGTCCTGGGCGGCCATTGGCGGCGCGCACCGCGTCTACTTCGGCGGGGACGGCGGCTACCACCCCGGCTTCGCCGAGATCGGCCGGCGCCTCGGGCCCTTCGACCTCACCATGCTGGAGATCGGCGCCTGGCATCCGAGCTGGGGCAGCATCCACCTGGGGCCGCAGAAGGCGCTGGTGGCGCACCGGGAGCTCTCCGGGCGGCTGCTGCTCCCCATCCACTGGGGCACGTTCGACCTCGCCATCCACGCCTGGGACGAGCCAATCGAGATGCTCCTGGCCGGCGCGGGCCTCCTCGCCAGCAGCCTGTTCCTGCCGCGGTTCGGCGAGCTGGCGTGCCTGAAGGCGCCGCCGCCGCCGGCCGCGTGGTGGAGGCCGCAGCCGCCCGCCGGCACCCCGGCGGCCTGACGGCGCGCTCGCGAAAGACCACGTGACAACCCGCCGGGGACGCCGTCACAATCACCGGCCATGCACGACTGCATCGCG
>DASRTO010000209.1:0-9505 GCA_035655915.1 Anaeromyxobacteraceae bacterium | reverse complement strand
TTCTGCAGCGCCATGGCGAAGGCGAACACCTCGCGGGTCCAGCCGTGGTCCCGGGTCATGGGGGCGAGGAACAGCCCGAAGGCGTGGCGGATGCCGAGGGAGATGGCCAGGGTGGCCGCCCCCGCGGCCAGGATCACTGCCGGGGTCCGCCAGCCACGTCCAGATCGCGCGCCGCTCATGGGCCCTCCGGGGGGCGCGCCAGCTCCGCGACGCGCCGGGTGATGGAGACCAGCCGTCCGGCGTCGGCGCCGAGCGCCTCCGACAGCGAGCCCTGCAGCCGGGCCCAGGCCCGAGCGGCGGCACGGAGCCTCCGGCGGCCGCCGCGGGTGAGCGCCACCACCCGGTCCCGCTGGTCCTGGCCCGGCGAGAGGGAGACGAATCCCAGCCCCTCCAGCAGCCGCAGGTTCCGCCCCAGGGTGCTGCGGTCGAGGCCGGTGGCCTCAGAGAGCCGGGTGAGGTTCGGCGTCCCGTGCCGATCCACGGCGCGCAGGAGGGAGAACTGCGTCACCTTGAGGCCGTGCGGGGCGAGCGCTCCGTCGTAGCGCGAGGTGAGCGCCAGCGCCGCCCGACGGACGTTGGCGCAGAGGCAGGCGACCTGATCCATTGCGGGTATATACCCGCGTATCCCCCCGGCGCGCCACCGGCAGGCGTGGCCCCGCTGGGGGCGCGGCCGGTTGGCCCCCCCGCCGCCAGCTACTTCTGGAGGGCCGCTTTCACCGACATGGGGATCTTGAGCGCCGAGGAGATGGGGCAGCCGTTCTTCGCGTCCTCGGCCGCCTTGGCGAAGGCGGCCTGGTCGATCCCCGCGACCCAGCCCTTCACCTCGAGTGCGCTCGACTTCACCTCGAAGCCGCCCCCCTGCTTGGGGCCGAACTCCACCACGCAGCTGGTCTCGAGCCGCTTGGCCGGGTGGCCGCCCTTGGCGAGGCCGTTGGAGAGGGCCATGGAGAAGCAGCTCGCGTGGGAGGCGGCCAGCAGCTCCTCCGGCGTGGTCGCGCTGGCGACGCCCTCGGTGCGGGCCTTCCAGGTCAGGCCGGCGTCGCGGAAGATGCCGCTCGCGGCGCTAGTCCTGCCCTTGCCCGTCATCAGATCCCCTTCCCACTGCGCGGTGGCGCGGCTCTGCATGGCGTGACCTCCGGTGCTGGTGTGACGGGAATCTGGCGCGAGCGGGCGTTCGATGCAACCCGGACTCGAGCGCGCCCCACGGGCTTCGCCCCAGATGGGGTGGGCCAGGACCGCGGGCCGGGCGCCCGGGCCCGGCTCCGCTACATCAACCGGGCCGAGGAGGGTCGTGCGTGCCGCTGAAGCCGAGCGCCCAGAGGGTCCAGGACGCGCTGCGGGCGGCTGGATTCCCGAACACGGTGGTGGAGCTGCCGGACTCCGCTCGCACCGCCGCCGAGGCGGCCGCGGCGGTCGGGTGCGCGGTGGGGCAGATCGTGAAGTCGCTCCTCTTCGAGGCGAGGCCGAGCGGACGGGCCGTCCTGGTCGCCGCCAGCGGGAGCCACCGCGTCGACGAGCAGGCGGTGGCGAGGGTGGTGGGCGAGCCCATCGCCCGAGCCACAGCCGACTTCGTCCGCGACCTCACCGGGTTCGCCATCGGCGGCGTGCCGCCCATCGGCCACGCCCAGCCCCTCCTGGCGGTGGTGGACGAGGCGCTGCTCGCCTACGACCGCATCTGGGCGGCGGCGGGCCACCCCCATGCCGTCTTCGCGCTGACTCCCGGCGAGCTGGTGCGGATGACGGGCGGGACCGTGGCGCGCATCGCCTGAGCGCGGAGCCGGGCTCGCGTCGACGGGGCGCCCTCCGGGGCCGCGATCCCGCGCCGCGCCCTGCGCCGCGTCATTCCCGCGGCCAGCGCGCGAGGAAGGCGCCGCCGTGCTCGAGCGCGAAGCGGCGGAAGGCATCTGCGGACGGGGAGAGCCTCTCTTCCCGCCGCTGGACGACGTGCCACTCGCGCATGACCGGGAGCCCCTCGGCCCGTACCAGCGCCAGCCGCCCCGCGGCGAGCTCGAAGCCGATGGTGTGCCACGAGATGAAGCTGAGGCCCAGCCCCGCCATGACGGCCTGCTTTATCGTCTCGTTCGAGCTCATAAGCGGGGTCGAGTGGTGGAGACGCACCCGCGAGGCGCGGCCACCGGGCCGGCGTTAGCATCGAGATCAGAGTGCAGGAGGCGCGGATGAACAGGCCGCTGCGGCTTGCCCTGGCAATCGCACCGTGCGCGATGGCCGCGTGCGCGCATTCGCCTCACGCGAGCGAGCGGGCTCGCGCGGACCTAGCCGCGGGTGCCATGGTTCAGCTGCCGGGCGGGTCCTTCTGGTTGCAGAACGGGTCGGGCCCTTTCGGCGCTACCCCGACCTACGTGCGGGTGGCCCCCTTCTTGCTGGACGCGACCGAGGTCACGGTCGCCGCCTACCGCGAGTGTGTCCGGGGCGGTCGCTGCAAGCCGGCGTGGGAGACGGTGACCTGGGAATGGGCCCGGGCCTCCGCGCACACCTGGTGGTCTGGGTTCTGCAACCGGGATCGGGCCGACCGGGCCGACCATCCGGTCAACTGCGTCGACTGGGACCAGGCGACCTCCTACTGCACGTGGGCCGGGAAGCGGCTGCCGACCGAGGAGGAGTGGGAATGGGCGGCGCGAAACGGGCGCGAAGGAACGCTGTATCCCTGGGGCGAGGCACCGCCAGCGGGCCAGCCGTGCTGGAACGGAGAGGGGAACGACGCGGGGCGGGGAAAGCGCGCGGGGACGTGCGCCGCCGGCAGCCATCCCTCGGACGGCACAGCGGCTCGCATGATGGACCTGGGCGGCGACGTGTCGGAGTGGACCTCGTCGGAGACGGTGGTAGGGGCCGACAGCCGGGGACGGGGTGGCACCCCCGTGAAAGTGATCCGGGGCGGTAGCTGGTCCCACGAGGATCCGGTCCAGGTCTCGAGCGCCTCCCGTTCCGCGGACCTCCGTACGCGGCGAGAGGCGTGGCTCGGGTTTCGCTGCGCGAGCGATCCCTGAGCGCCCGGGAGCACCTCCGAGCGTCGCCGGCGCCGCCGAGAAGCTCGGCGAGAAACCGCACCCGCCGTGCGCGGGGAACGGTCTGCCGCGTGGTGGCGGTGGCGGGCTTCGGTGGCCCCGTGAACTTCCAGCTCATCGCCCGGCCCATGTCCGAGCTCGTGGCCGGCGGCGCCTGGGTGCTCGGCATGCCGGTCTCGATGATCGCCGCGCTCGTCATCGTCCTCATGGAGGTCGCGGCCGGCATCTTCGTCATGGAGACACTCGGGATCACCCAGCTCTTCCCCAGGCTCTCCGGCCTCCCCGCCTCGCGCCGGCGCATCGTCTTCTTCGTGGCGCTGACGGGGCTCTTCCTCCTCGCCGCCATCGAGGCGTCGCTCGCCATCCTTCGCGAGCAGCTCCTCGAGGCGGACAAGGCGCTCGCTCTTTCCGGCACCGCCATCCGCGGCAAGGAGACCGTGGCTGCGCCGCTTCTCTCGCGCATCCCGGTGATAGGCCAGGCGGTGCTCACGCCCGCGCCGCCGGCGGGCGCCAGGAGAGCCCCGTCAAGACGGCCGCGGCGGGGGGTACGCTAGTGCTGCCTCGAAAGCACCACGTGGGTCGCTTGTTCTGACGGCACGTGCTTGCTCACCATGTACCCGAGTGCAGGCAGGTCAATGCCAGCAAACAGCGACTCGCCACGGCCGAGCAGCACGGGTGAGATGGGGATGTGCATCTCGTCGATCAGCCGCGCGCTCAGGTACTGCCGGATGGTTGCCACTCCGCCGCCGAGGCGGATGTCGCGGGAGCCGGCGGCCTTCCTGGCGCGCGCCAAGGCCGCCTCGATGCCATCCGTCACGAAGTGGAAGACCGTGCCACCCTCCATCTCGAGCGGCGGACGGGCATGGTGGGTGAGGACGAAGACGGGTACGTGGTAGGGCGGATTCTCGCCCCACCAGCCCCGCCAGGATTCGTCTGGCCATGGCCCACGCACGGGCCCGAACATGTTGCGCCCCATGATCCATGCACCCAGGTTCTCGAACCCAAGTGCCGCGAAGTTGTCGTCCACCCCGGTCGTGCCGCCTTCTTGCGCAAACCGCTCGGGTGCCAGTTCCGGCGCGTGCATCTGCTTGAAGGTGCGCGTCGGGAAGAACCACTCGTGCAGGACGGTCCCCCCTCTCCCCAGGGGATTGTCGAGGCTTTGGTCCGGACCAGCGCCATAGCCGTCCAGCGAGACGGAGAACCCGTGTACACGCAGCCTTGACATCATCCGTCTCCCTTCGAGTTGCTTCGCAGTAGCCGCATGGCTGGCCTTGGCTAGGCTTGCCCCGCCTGCGCCTCGCACAGCGCCGCCAGTCGGCCCAGCGTCTGCTTGCCGCCCTCGTCGGCGCGGTAGCGTTCCACCACCAGCTCGCGCTCCGCCCGCGTGGGGAAGAGCGCCCGCATCGTCACCAGCGTGGCGCCGCCGCGCTCCTCGAGCGTGATGCTGCTCTCGAAAGTGTGGCCGTCGTCGCCGCCGTGGAGGTAGGTGAGCCGCTCCGGCGGGACGACCTCGCGCCAGATGATCTGGTTGGGGTAGTCGGTGCCGTCGGGCCCGTGCATCACGTGGACCCAGCGGCCACCGGGCCGGAGCTCGAACTGGCTGGTGGTGGTGCGGAAGCCGTCGGGCCCCCACCACCTGCCCAGATGCTCGGCGCTGGTGAAGGCCTGCCATACCAGCCGCCGCGGCGCCTGCACCAGCCGCGTGATGACCATCTCGCGCTCCGACTGCGGCTCCAGGGCGCGCACCGTGCTCATGGCTTCCTCTCTTCCTCGGCGAGCTCCCGCACGAAGGCGTCGAGCCGCGCGAAGCTCTCGTTCCAGAAGCGCTGGAAGCCGCCCACCCACTCGTGGATGGGGCGCAGGCCGCGGGCGTCGAGGGCGTAGAGCCGCCGGCGCCCCTCCTCACGCACCCGCACCAGCCTCACCTCGCGCAGCACCCGCAGGTGCTTGGAGGCGCAGGGCTGGTCCATGCGCAGCGCCCGGGCCACCTCGGTCACCGGCTGCTCACCGCCACGGAGCAGGGTGAGGATGCGCCTGCGCTGCGGCTCGGCCACGGCGTTCCAGGCGTCGGCTGTGGTGGCGGCTCTCGCCATGGCGATAACATATTCCTATATCGGCATGCGTCAACCCAGGCCCCCATCCGGGGCTGCTGCCGAGGCGCCGCGTCAACACGGCCCTTCCCGGGCGGCACGTTACAGTCGACGCGCCGGCCGGTGTCGGAGAAGGCACCGCACCAGCAGGCTCGGGACTCGACCAGGAACACCGCATCGAAGGCCAAGCGGTCTTGCGCCTGAACGGATGAGCAGCTAACCTCCCGCTCATGGGTATGGCGTCGGAGCTGGCGCGTGCGCAGCCCCTGTCGGCGCCGCGCATCTGTTGCCTCGATCTCGATACGTTCTTCGTGTCGGTCGAGCGACTGCTCGATCCGACGCTGGAAGGCAAACCGGTGGTGGTCGGGGGAAAGCCGGGAAGCCGCGGCGTGGTCACCGCCGCCAGCTACGAAGTGCGCCGCCTGGGCGTGAAGTCGGGCATGTCGCTCACCGAGGCCGGCAAGCGCGCGCCGAACGCGATCTACCTGCCCACGCGGCACGAGATCTACGGCACTTACGCCGAGCGCGTGCGCGAGGTCGCGCGTCGCTTCGCGCCCAAGGTGCTGGTCGCCAGCATCGACGAGATGTTTCTCGATTTCTCCGGCTGCGAGCGGCTCTACGGGTCCGGCGGCGCCGCCAGCGGGAACGGCGGTGAAGACCGCGCCGGCGACGTCGCCATCGAGGGCGCGGTGCTGCAGCTGACCACGGCGATCTTGGACGAGATAGGGCTGCCGTCGAGCGCCGGGGTCGCGACCAGCAAGGTCGTGGCCAAGGTGGCGTCGGCGCTGGCCAAGCCCCGGGGTGTGATGCTGGTGCCCGCGGGCGTCGAGCGCGCCGTGCTCGCGCCGCTGCCGGTGCGGACGTTCCCCGGCATCGGCCCCGTCGGCGAGGCCAAGCTGCACGCCGCCGGCTGCCAGACGCTGGGCGCGGTCGCCGAGTCTTCGGTCGCGGATCTGCAGAAGATCTTCGGCGCGTGGGCGGCGTCGATCTTGCGCGGCGTGCAGGGGCTGGGCTCGGGCGACCTCGGCCGCGAGCGCCCGGCGTTCACCGAGCACGATCCCGAGGGCGAGACCGCCGGCAGCGTCTCCAACGAGCGGACCTTCCGCGAGGACGCGAGCGACCCCGCATCGATCGAGGCGGTCCTGTGCGGTCTGTGCGAGCGGGTCTGCTGGCGCGCGCGCAAGCGCCAGGTCAAGGCGCGCACCGTGACCCTCAAGCTGCGTTACGCCGACTTCCACACGCTCACGCGTTCGCACACCACGACGGCAACCAACTCGGAGCTCGAGCTCTATCCCATCGTCAAGGACATGTTCGCGGCGGCGCGGACGCGGTCGCTGCCGATCCGCCTGCTCGGCATACAGCTCTCGAACCTGGGCATGTTCGAGCAACTCTCGCTCTTCGATCGCAACGAGCGGGTCGGCGCGGCCATCGATAGCATCCGCGCGCGCTTCGGCTTCGCGACGGTCTCGCTGGCGACCGCGCAGCGCGGTCAGCCCGACGAGGCGCGCGCCTTCCACGCCGCGAGCGTGCATGCGGCCGCGCCGGGTCGAGCCGCGCGCGCACCGTCCACTCCTCGGCGGTGATCTCGAACGATTTGCCACTCGGATCGAAGGAATAGCCATCGACCCGGCGCCGCGCCGGGTCGGCTGAATTGACTCGGGCCTCGGTCCGATCGCGCCGCCCCGAGACTGCGGGTCGCAGCGCCTTCTCGCGGGATCGCTACCCGTCAGGCGTACCCTCTCGGACCCTTGTGTCGAGCTGCCCGTGAGGCTTACCGTTTTGGGGCGGGCGGAGCTCCGGCCCGCGTCACGGAGGGGGAAGCCACATGTGCGTCTCGGGAGGTGTTCCTCGCGTCCTGGCGCTGGCGAGCGTCCTGGCCTGCGCCGCGGCCTGCCAGGGGAACCCGGATGCTCCACCACCCGGCCCCACGCTGTACCTGAGCCGCGTCTCGGTATCCATCGTCCCGGGCGGCTCGGAGGCGATCACGGTGGTGCCGTCCGACGCCGGCGTTCAGGCGCCGTACACGGTCTCGAGCAGCGACGAGCGGGTCGCCACGGCCACCGTCGCCGGCGCCGAGGTCACCGTCCGCGGGGTGGCCGTCGGCAAGTGCTCGGTCACCGTGACCGGGGACGCCGGCGCGAACCGGGTGCTCCCGGTGCAGGTCTACGACCACAGGTCCATGGACACCGGTGAGCTGATCATCACCTACACCGACACCTTCGAGAAGATCGTGGACGCGCCGGTCGTGGTCTACAACGACGCCGAGCTCCTCATCTTCGAGGAGGTCGTGGGCGCGACCATCTGGCGTCCCGTCCCGCCGCCGGGGTTCCAGGCCCTCGGCAGCTTCATGGTGGCGGGGGCGACCGCGCCGGCACGGGACCCCAACGGCAACAAGGCGGTCATGGTCGTGCAGGCGAAGGAGGGATCCGACGCCATCGTCCTGACGCAGGACTACGAGGTGGTCCACACCGTGCAGTGGTCCCGCTGCGCCAGGGGGGCCAGGGTGTGGCGTCCCGTCTGTCCCCTTGGATGGGAGCCCATGGGCATGGTGGCGACGCCCGGCGTCGCCGGCAGCCCCACGCCGCCGCCCGGGTACCGGACCCCCTGTCTGCGGGCGGACCTCACCATCGGCGGCGCGGCCGACACCGCCATCCTGCAGACGTCGGGGCAGGAGGTGCTGGGCTTCTGGCGCGTCGACCTCGCCGACGTCACCTCGCACGCCGGGGCGTACCTCGCCCCCGGGACCTTCGCCCTGGCGCAGGGAACGGCGGCGCCGTCGTTCGACCCGGTGATCCGCGTGCTGAACGTCCGGCTTCCCATCCTGGGCGAGGCCCCGCCGCAGGATGTGGTGCCGAAGGTCACCAGCTTCGTGCAGCCGCAGGAGATCGAGACGCCGCCCCGCTTCGCGCGGGCGATGCTCGTTCCCTGCGACCTCGTGAACGACCAGGTCCATGACGTGTCATGGCGGGTCGCCAACTCGCCCTTCTACCGGCTCGAGCGGCACGTGTTCTACAAGCTCCTCCGCTACGTCTACAACACCACCTCGGTCGTCCAGCCCTACGAGGTCCAGATCACGGCAGGGGTCACGACCGGCCAGACCGAGGCCTTCCGCACCTCGACCAACGTGACCATCTCCGCCGAGGCGGGGATCGAGCTGAAGAGCATCTTCAGCGCCAAGGTCACCACCACCGTCAGCCGCGAGTTCGGGTACGAGACCCAGACCTCCGTGGAGCAGCTGCGCCAGACGACCGACGTCATTCCGTACTACGCCGCGCCGGGGAAGGCGACCGCGGTCTGGCAGGAGTGGAACCGGTACGTGCTGTACCGGCACGAGGGCACCGGGCTCAGGGCCGTGGCCGCCTGGGACTTCGGCATCAACGGCTACGTCACCGACGAGTACCCGGACTGATGGCGGCGATCACGCGCGTCGGGCGGGCGGGGGACGAGCCGCGCCCCACGGCCGGTAACGCTCTATCTGTCCGAGGTCGGGCAGCGAGCCCCTGGATCGAGCCGGCTACGTCTCGCCGGCGATCCCGGGGCGGACTCGCTCGATGAGCAGGCGGTTGAACTTGTCCGGCTCCTCGGTGTTCGGCATGTGAGCCGATCGCTCGAACCAGACCAGCTCCTTCTTCGGCGCCCTGAGGGCTGCGAAGTACCTCGCCGACAGTTCCGCGGGCACTTCGTGGTCGTGCCGCCCCAGGCAGAAGGTCACCGGCACGGATAGCTCGGGCACGAGGGAGAAGAGGTCCTGCCTCGCCAGCTCGGGCATGAGCAGGTCGAGCGAGCGGAGGATGCCGCGGAAGAAGTTCCAGCGGTCGAGCAGCGTGTATTCGGTGGAGAACACGAGGTTCCGGATGACGACGCCGAAGGCGCCCACGGACGAGCCGTGGTACTCGCCGCCGAACTTGCCGAGGATGCGGCGCTCGGTGAGGAACTTCGGCCGCCAGTCGCCGGTGTAGGGCGGGGGACCGATCTCCTGCAGCCTCTTCACCGAGACCTCGTCCCCGGCGGCCCTCGCCTGGCCGAGCGTCCACTGGTAGGAGAGGCGTTCGCTCTCGGCCATGTTCGACATCTGGCCGATGCCGACGTAGGCGGAGAACAGGTCCGGCCGCCGGGCGGCGGCGAGCGTGCCGATGACCGTCCCCCAGGAGTGCCCGACCAGGAGGACCTTCCGCCGGCCGAAGCGCCGAGCCAGCGAGCTCGACAGGTCAATGGCGTCATCGACGAACTGGGCGATGTTCATCCGCGACCGGTCGTCGCCGGCGGCGAACGACTTCCCGGCGCCCCGCTGATCCCAGTTGACGACGATGAAGTGCGCCTCGAGGGGCCGGGTCTGCCGCCGCATCAGGGTGAGCTGCGAGGTCCCGGGGCCGCCGTGCACGAAGAGGACGA
>DASRTO010000208.1:0-1543 GCA_035655915.1 Anaeromyxobacteraceae bacterium | reverse complement strand
CGTTCCCGAACGGCTCGGCGCAGCACCTCACCAACCTGCCCGAGTTCTGCCGCGTGCAGGGCGTGAGCCAGCCGTCGCCCGACTCGTGGATCCGGTTCGAGGTGTGGCTCCCCACCGACTGGAACGAGAAGTTCCTCTCCTCCGGCGAGGGCGGGTTCGTCGGGCAGCCCAACTACACGCGGCTCGGGCTCGACGGCGGGCTGGACGAGCTGATCCGGCGCGGGTACGCGACCTCCTCGACCGACACCGGGCACGACCTCTCCACGCCGTACTGGGCGGTCGGCCATCCCGAGCGCGTGACCGACTACCTGTACCGCGCGAAGCACCTGGTCACCGTCGCGGCGAAGGGGCTCGTCCGGGCGTACTACGGGCGGCCGCCCACGCACTCGTACCTGAACTCGTGCTCGAACGGCGGGCGGCAGGCGCTCATGGAGGCCCAGCGCTACCCGGACGACTACGATGGCCTCGTCGTCGGCGCGCCCTGGAACTTCCAGTCCCACTCGAACGCCGGCGCCGTCTGGAACGCGCAGGTCCTGGGGGCGCCCGGCGCGGCCATCCCGCAGTCGAAGCTGGCGACGATCACCGCGTCGGTCCTCGCCGCCTGCGACCTCGACGACGGCGTCGCCGACGGCGTCATCCCGGACCCCCGGACCTGCCGCTGGAGCCCGCGCTCGCTCCTGTGCGAGGGCGCGGAGACCTCGACCTGCCTCACCGCCGCCCAGGTCGATGCGCTCGAGAAGGTCTACGCCGGCCCGGTGAGCCCGGACGGCTGGCCGGTGTTCCCGGGCTTCGCGCCGGGCGGCGAGGCGGGCTGGGCAGGGGCGATCGTCGACGCGAACGGCACGGGCGCGGGCGCCTCGGACTTCACGGGTCTCGGCCGGCTCTACTTCGCGAACCTCGTGTACCAGAATCCGGCCTGGGACTACGCGACGTTCGACTTCGGCGGCGACATGGCGTACGCGGACCTGAAGGTCGGCACGTTCGGGAACGCGATCGACCCCGATCTCTCGGCGCTGCGGGCGCGCGGCGTGAAGGTCATCCAGTACCACGGGTGGAACGACCAGGTCCTCCAGCCGGAGTACAGCCTGCAGTACTACGAACAGGTCGTGGTGAACAACGGCGGGCTCCGCCGCGCGCAGGACTTCTATCGCCTGTTCATGGTTCCGGGGATGACGCACTGCTACTTCGGTCCGGGGGCGACGAGCTTCGGCGCGGTCGGCCAGCAGATCCCGCCCGTGCGCGACGCCGCGCACGACGTCCAGACGGCGCTCGAGAACTGGGTCGAGAACGGTTTCGCGCCCGACACGCTCGTCGCGACGAAGTACACCAGCAACGCCGCGAGCAATCGCACGGTGCTCCTCACCCGCAAACTCTGCCCGTACCCGACGGTGGCGCGCTGGTCGGGATCGGGCGACCCGAACGACGCGGCGAGCTTCGACTGCGTGCAGGGGCCGAGGGATGGCAATCGCCCCCTCTTCGGCACGACGCCGCGCGGTCCGAAGTAGGCGAATCGGGGGCGTGCGCCCGGCGCCACCCGTCGGCG
>DASRTO010000207.1:0-3409 GCA_035655915.1 Anaeromyxobacteraceae bacterium | reverse complement strand
ATCGCTCTGGACGACTGGTACAAGTGGCAGAAGGAAGCTCTGGCGCGGGGTTGAGGTGGTCTGGGGACTCTTGTCTCCCGGACGCTGGGGCACAACGGGAGAATGGCGGGGAGCCGAGGGAAAGTGGATCCAGGATCGAAGTGCTCGCGACGGCGGTCGAAACGACGGAAAGGCGTGGACTGTCGCACAGTTGGTTTCCACACTGAGGCAAATCTCAAATCCCTTTACCGCAAGAGAGATCGGACGCGAATGTGAGCAGGTCTGCTTTCGACCAAGGCACGCCCCCGCAACTCTGCACATCAAACCGGCCTCCCTGGTTCACCAGGGGGGCCGCGCTGTTCTGGAAGGCGAGGGTCGCGCGGTAGCCCTCCGGGGCGGGCGTGAGGGTGAGCGAGCGGACGATGGCGCCCTGGGCCTCGCGCGCCTGCTCGGGCTCATCCTCCCCACCCTCCTCGACACGGGCCAGCAGCGCCGCCACTTGCTGTACCGACACCTGAAGCGGGCCTTCGAGCAGTGCAGGGTGCCGTACCGGTTCGTGGAGCCAGGTCCGCATCGTGCTTGTGTCCCGACCATCGGGCGCGCCTCCTCCCGGCCTTGGACCGCGAGGACTCCGAGAGCGTCGAACCGTCCCGCGAGTGGAGGGGCTGGGGCGCCGCAATGAGGTTCTTCCGGTCCTTGCAGCGAGCCTTCTGGTAGCTTGGAGTACTGGGGAGCGGGCCAGGTGCCTCGCCGGCACTTACCGGCGGGGCCGTTCTGCTTCGTTCTCACTTCTCGTCAACCGCGTCAGTTTCCTACCCAGACCCGAGCGCCAGCGGGCCAGTTGTGATCCGGGCCCGCCGGCGCTCGCTCTCGCTCACTTCTTCTTCTCAGGCTCGGCCGGTGGGGCGGCTGGCGCGGCCGCAGGCGCCGCTGCTGGCGCGGGTGCCGCTGCCGCCCCGGCTGCTGGGGTGGCGGCCGGAGTCGCTGCTGGCGCCGGCTCGCCTGACAGAGGTTGCAGCAGGGCCTGGCAGGCAGGCGTCAGCTCCTTGTGCTTCTCCATGAGGCAGGTAAGGAGCCGGCCTTGTCCTCTCTGGACACCCTTGCAGAACTTGGTGGCGTCCTCTCCGCATGCCTTCCTGAACTCCGTGGTCTTCTCCTCCGCCTGCTGGACCACCTTCTGGCACGCCGGGGAGAGCTTGGGACCATTCGACGCCAGGCACTTCAGGATGCGTCCGCCGCCCACCTTCACGTCCGGACAAAGTTGCATCACGTCATCTCCGCAGGCCGTCCCGATCTCCTTCGCCTTCTTGCCCACGGTGCTGACCAGCTGCTTGCAGGCCTTCGACAGCTGGGCTTCGTTTGCGTGGAGGCAGGTCAGGACCCGACCCTCACCTTGCAGGACTCCTGCGCAGAGCTTCTCGACGTCGGCGCGACAGACATCCTCGGCACGCGCGACACCGAGCGCCATGAGCGCGGCGGACGCGATCGGCACAATGATCTTCATCTGAGCCTCCCTGTGAGAGAACGCTTCCAGCAGCCGCTTTCCAGGCGCCCTGCATCCTTGCGCTCCTTCTGGCTGTGCCGCCCGGTCGCGATGCGCTCGGAGCATCGCATGCCGCGCGCGAAAAGTGGGGAATTGCGTGGCCATCAACGGGAAATCGGCACGCCGCGGCCGGTGCCTGGGCACTGGGCAGGACCGGACGTGTACTCGGCGTCGCCGCGCGACTGCCCAGGCGGGCGGTCACGTCCTTGGTTGTGAGCTTAGGGATGGTGGGCAGCGTGGCAGGGCGGGCGAGGGCGGCGAGTTCCGCCCGGGCCGTCGACTCCAGAGCCGCCACCCTGGCCGACGTTGCCGACCCCCTCGTTACGGCGTCGACCTTCTGGTTCACGAGGCTAACCAGCTGCTCC
The DNA here is from genome assembly GCA_035655915.1 of Anaeromyxobacteraceae bacterium. Taxonomy (GTDB): domain Bacteria; phylum Myxococcota; class Myxococcia; order Myxococcales; family Anaeromyxobacteraceae; genus DASTPH01. The sequence goes on along the minus strand of DASRTO010000207.1, from coordinate 1,522 downwards.
ACCCGGCGTGGGTCGAGTAGCTCCGCGAACCCTACGCCGGTGTGCGTGCCCGCCCGCCCGGCGGTTCTCGGTAAGACGAACAGGCGCCGTCAGACAGCCACAGAAGAAGGCCGCCAGAACCGGCGGCCCGCTTCCCGGTTCAGGAGCTCGAGCGGCCCGCTCAGTCGTGGCCTGTGCCGTCCCCGAACAGCGACAGGTCGATGCAGTCACCCATGTGCACGTAGCCGAGGTCGCCAGGGTGAAGGTGATCACCGGAATCGTAGATTGGAAGCATCTTCCTGGGGTCGCTCGGGTCGGCCAGGCAACTTTCGAAGTCGACTACCCCGTCGAAGGCGCCGCTGGTGCGGATCCAGTTGTTGATGGCCTGGTGCTTCTGCCACTTCTCCAGCGTCCAGTTGTCGCCCGTGAAGATCGACTGCCACCAGGGCACCAGGGTGCCGCCGTAGATCTTGATCCCCGCGGAGTGCGCCCGCAGGATCATCTGCTTGTAGCCGCTGATCACCTCATCGGCGGTCACCACCAGGTCGGGATTGTCGGCCGGCGCGTTGCGAAGGTCGTTGACGCCCAGGAGCACGATGACGTGCGTCACGCCCGGCGCGGCGATCACGTCCCGATCGAAGCGGTGCTGGCCGGAGTCGTTGCCCCCGAGCGGCGGCGTGATGGAATCCCAGGTCACCTTGTCGCCGCCGGTACCGTGGTCCAGCACGCCCATCTTCCTGTTGCCGTGCCTGCTGTTGAGCCGCCGGGCGAGCTCGTATGGCCAGCGGAAGTTCATGTCCTGCGTGGACACGTTGGCATCCGTGATGGAGTCGCCCAGGGTGACGATCGCCCCGGTCTGCTCGGAGGCTCGTACTTCGACGGTGTTCACGAAGTACCACGACGTCGTGAGCGTCGTGTTGCCCGGCATCTCGGCGGCCGCGGTCAGGTCGCCCGCATCCGACGCGGAGATGTAGCTCGTCTGCTTCGCTGTGCCGTGGCGCGTGATCAGGTTCCCCGACGTGGGGTCGATGCTGCCCGGAAGATAGAAGCTCACCGCCAGGTCCGCGAGGTCCGGCACGTCTAGATCGACGGGATCGCTCACCATCACGGCCCCGGGGAAGACCTTGATCGACGTCGAACCGCCGAAGGTGAGCACCCGATCCGAGGCCGGGACGATGGCGGAGCCGGCCACCGTGGGGCACGTGCCCCCGGGAGGGGGCGGTTGAATCGGGGGGGGACCTGGAATGTACAGGTATCCGGGATACATCAGCGTGCAGGGAGCACGGAGCGCGATGTGCGCCGCGCCGATGAGCAGCGGCTGGGTGCCGTAGGCATTTGAGAATCGAACGCGGACCTTCCGCCCGCCGACGCTGACGCGGACGATCATGCGCAGCGTCTGGTTGTTGAACTTGATGCCGTTGTATGCCTGCGGGCTGGTGGCCCAGGTACCGACCCAGTGTCTGTCACCGTCTCCCCGGCCGCCGCCGAACCCGTATTGGTCGCCACCCCCGAGGCTCTCGCCGGCAAACGCAACGGGATGGGC
>DASRTO010000206.1:0-4795 GCA_035655915.1 Anaeromyxobacteraceae bacterium | reverse complement strand
AAGCAACAGGTCGACTCGCTGTCCGACCGGATGACCAAGGTCGAGACGCGCCAGGGCGACCTCGAGAGCAAGGTCGACGCGCAGGGTGCCTCCGCCAAGGCCGATGCGCAGCGGGCCGAGGCCGCGGCCGCCAGGGCCGAGGCCGCCGCCGGGAGGGCCGAGGACGCCGCCAGGCGGGCCGAGGCCAGCGCCGACAAGGCCGCCAAGGCGTTCGAGCTCAGGCAGCGCAAGTAGCCGCGCGTACCGCGGTCGCGGCGGCGGGCGGGCCCTGTCGGGGCCGCCCGCCTTCGCTCGGGCGCCGGCTGATTCAAGGACCGCTGGGCGAGGCCGCGGAGGCGGACCCCGCCCGCGCCGCGCGCTCGGCCCGCCGGCGGATCCCCACCAGTTGCTTCCGCTGCATCACCACGTGGGCCAGCCAGAAGAAGGCGCTCACGGGCAGCCAGCGCCAGGCCGGTCGGCTCACCCCCCGACCCCGCACCAGGAGCCGCGACGAGCCCTCGCCGGCGGGACGCAGCGCGAAGCTCCAGGTGCCGCGCTGGTGCACCGGGGGCGACGGATCGCCGAAAGGCAGCGATCGCACGGGGCGAGTGGCCACATGAACGCCCAGCACCAGGTGCCGGCCCGGCTCCACCTCGAGCACCTCGAAGAAGGTGCGCCCGTCCGGCGTCGACGCCCATCGGTCGCCGACGGCGACCGACCGTAGCTCGGGGAGGATGGCCTCGGCGCTGCGGCGCCCCGGGTTGTCGAGCCGATCGTGGCTGTACCAGCCGGCGCGCCCAAGGCCCATCTGCGCCAGCCAGGGCCACACCGCCGCCGGCGCCGCCGCGATCCCGATGGCGTGCGTCGAGCCGCCCTCAAACGCGAGCCAGCGGTCGCCGGGAAGCGGCTCGAGCTGCTCCTCGGGCGTCGCCATCCAGCCCAGGAAGGCGCGCCGTTCGGGGGGGCGCGACAGGAGCCGCGCGGTGGCCAGGCTGCCGAGGAAGATGAGCGCCAGCGGGATCCAGGTGCCTACCGGGCTCGCGAACATGGCGAAGCTCCGTTCCAGGAAGGGCGCCACCACCAGGGCGTCGAGCCCGGCCGGCACGCCCGCCATGACGACCGCCGTGGCGAGCGCCCCAGGGTGGCGGCGGTGGTTCCAGCACAGGACCGTGGCCGCGAACGAGATGGCCGGGGCGGCGGCCAGGTGGATGGCCAGCGCCGCGTCGATCCCGAAGGCGGCGCGCCCCATGGCGAAGGTGAGGCCGCAGGCCGCCCAGACGCCGGCGGCCCAGCCTGTGGCGGCGCCGAAGCCGCGGCGCTGCCGCGCCTCGCGGCTTCTCGGTGCGGCCATGCACTCCTTCCCCGGCTGCGCGCCGACGCACCCCCGCTCCCGGCTGCGTAGCTAGGAGCTCGCCTGGCCCTTGTGCGCCGGCCTCCGCTCCTTGGCAAGTCGAACCATGGGGCGTTCGGAGGAGCCGTGACGTCGGCACGCGCCGGGGAGTTCTGGAGCGCTCAACCGGCCCGTTCTCCGACGCGGCGAAGGCGGGCGGCCACGCCAGGGACCGCCCGCCGCCGCGACCGCGTCCGTCCCTAGAGGCCAGGGAAGGGGTACGGCTGGTTCTCCGGGGCGGAGAGGTCCACGCTGGTGGTGAAGGTCACCTGGGAGAAGTCGAAGTCGTGGGTCCCGTCGACCAGGTCCGGCACGTCGCCAGACGGCGGGTTCAGCGCCGGGTCGCAGGCCGAGGGGCCGCTGCCGCCGGCCCAGCCGGTGATGGTGGCGCCGCCGCCGTCCTCGGCCTTCCAGAGCCAGTACGCCTCGTCGGGCATGCCCATCTCGGTCGAGCCCTGCTGGCAGGTGACGCCCACCGCCTCGGCCCACGGCGGCGTCTGGTCGGGAAGCTGGCCGCCGGTGACCACCCCGTCGGAGCGGCCGTGGCGCGTGCCGTCGGCGTGGCGGTACCAGCGGTCGACCACCACCCCGTCGGCGAGCTTGTAGCTCGGATTCGACGGGCAGAGGAACACCATCTGATCCTTCACCTTGAGGCTGCCGCCCTTCCCGAACTCGCGAAAGAAGACGTAATGTCCGCTGCGGGGCTGCTGCAGCGCCGCCAGCGCCGCCGGATCCATCCCCGCCGGCATCATGGTGGCATCGATGGCCCAGGCGACGTTGGCGCCGTCCACCACCACGTGCCGGAAGGAGGAGGTCAGCGCGAAGCCGGCGCTCACCACGCCCTGGACGGGCTCGGCGGGGAAGACCGCGTGCAGGTGGTCGAGGTCCAGAGTCATGGTGCCCTTGCCCTGGCGCGGGCCGGTGGCGCCGGTGCGGTCGATCTGGCCCGAGAAGAGATCCAGGAAGCTGCCGCCCGGAGGCGCGGCCTCGAGCAGCCAGGTGAAGACGTCGCCGCTGCGGGTCATGGTGAAGCGCACCGTGACGCCGTTCGGCAGGGTGCGCTCCCAGACGTGCTGGCCGGTGGTGGCCACCTCGGGGTGGCGGGCCATGGCGAAATCCACCAGGCCCAGGAACCGGTAGAGGTGGTGGTTGACCCGGCCCACCACCTCGTGGCTGCGGATGAAGAGGTGGGGATGGCAGTCGCCGGGCATCGCGGCCGGGCCGGCGGCGGTGAGCGCCATGGGGCTCGCGGCCGGCGTCGTGGAGTCGCCGGCCACCTGGTCCATGGCGAGGGCCGAGTAGCTCGGCGCCGCGTCCAGGAAGGACTGCTCGGCGCTGGTGCCGCCGCAGGCGAAGAGGGCGAGGAGCGGAACGGCCAGGAGGATGCGCGAGGGCTTCATGGGTGTCTCCTTGGGGGGCTTCCCCTTCCGGGCGGATGAACACCCGAGCCCGTGCCGGGTTTCGCCCCGGCGCGCAATCCGGCGCCGTCCTTCGGGTTTCCCGGCGCCGGACCGCTCAGCGCCACGCGCCCAGGGCCATGGGCTCACCCTGGGCCTCGTCCACGGCGGCGGCGAAGCGGACGAAATCGGGGTAGGCCTCGGGGGAGATGCGGCCGCGCTGGAGCTCGAAGCGCTCCTCGCGTACCAGGACCTTGCCGTCCCAGTGCTCGGAGCGGCGGAAGGCGCCGAAGGGCGACGTCACCTCGCGCCGGAGCCCCGGCGGCGGCTCGGCGCCGGGCGGCAGCGTCACCTCCAGCCGCAGGACGCCTCGCTCCTCGAGGCCGACGAGCAGCGGCGTCTGGCGGGCGGCGCGCTGCACGAAGCGCGCGCCCAGGCGGACCGGGTAGACGGTGGCCTCCACGGTGGCGTGCCCGTCGACGACGCGGGCCACCGACGGGGCGCGGGCCCGCCAGCGCATCGCCAGCGGCTGGTCGGAGCGCCGCTCGCCCTCCACCGCCAGCGACTCCAGCGTCACGCCGCGGAAGCTCCGCGCCAGCGACTGTTCCACCACCTGCTTTCGCACCGGCGCGTCGAGCCCTTCCAGCGCCGCCCGGGCGGCGGCCCCGTCGAAACCGAGGTAGCGCTCCTCCCCCTCGATGACAGCGCCGCCGTCGGGCTCAAGGGCGATGCGCAGCAGCGTCTCCCGCCCCTCGCCGTCCCCCTCGGGCGTGCGGGCCACCTCTGGCGCCTCGCCCGGCTCGGGGAGCACCAGCGCCTCGCAGCCGCGCACCGCCTGCGGCAGGACGCCGAAGGGCGTGAAGCGCGTCGAGGGATCGAGCCAGAAGGTCCGCCGCCCCTGCTCCACCCGCAATACCTGGTGCCCGTACAGGTCCAGGCGGGGGAAGCGGTAGGGCGCCGGGTCGGCGGTGAAGGGTCGCACCAGCGCCAGGCGGGCCTTCACCCCCAGCGCCGCATAGACCGCCTTGAGGAGCACGGTGCGGTTGCCGCGCCCGCGGGAGAGCACCTGGCTCGCCGGCTCGGACCAGGCGCCGCCCTGCCCCTCGACCAGCTCGGTCACCCGGTCGTACGCCGCCCGGAGCAGCGCCTCCCCGGCCGGCGGGGCGGCGCGTCCGGGCGGGCGGGCCAGCGAGGCCGCCAGCTCGCGGATCTCCAGGCTGGGCCGGGTCCGATCCAGGAGACCGTCGGCCACCGCGAGCTGCATGGCCTCGCGGCCGGCCCCGGCCCCCACCTGGACGAACGGCAGGTACTCGGCCACGCCGGGGTCGTTGGGCTCGGACACCAGCGCCTCGGCCTGGCGCGCCTCGACCCGGACCTCCTCGCCGGTCGCCCCGCGGCTCGGCGCCGGAGGCTGCATGTGGTGGGCGTCCACCTCCAGCCCGCTCCCGGGCGGAGCCGCCACCGCCAGGGTGGAGCGGAAGAGTGGCACGTCCTCCACGCGGAAGAAGAACGGGTCCACCGCGAAGCCGGGCAGGGCCGGGCCGCGGGCCCGGTGGGAACGCAGCCATTCGACTTCCAGGAGGTCGCCCGGCTCCAGCCCCGAGAGCGAGGCGGTGTGCTTGCCCACGCCTCCCTCCTCCGGCTCCAGCACCCGGCCGTCCGGCTTCAGGGTCCGCAGCGAGAGCACCTCGGCGCCAGGCGGCAGGCTCACCTCGCCCCAGCGCTCGACGCCGCGCGGGTCGTTCACGTGGATCACCTGGTGGATGCGCTCGGTCCAGGCGCCGTCGGCATGGGCCTCCACCGCCATGGCGTCAAGCACCATCAGGCTCGAGGTGGCGGGCCGGAAGTGCGAGGCCTTCCACGCCAGGGCGGCCTGGCCGCCGTCCTGGGCCAGCGAGGCCAGGACCTCGGCGCCGTCCTCGAGCGCCAGGGCGCGGCGCAGCGAGAGGTCGGAGCCGTCCAGCCGGAGCGCCCGCTCCCGCGCCGCCCGCGCCCCGGTGCGGTCGCCGCCGAGCTCCAGGAGCTCGGC
>DASRTO010000205.1:0-4828 GCA_035655915.1 Anaeromyxobacteraceae bacterium | reverse complement strand
GCCGGCGTCTACATGGTGGCGCGGCTCAACTTCGTCTACGCGCTCTCGCCCACCGCCATGGGGTGGGTGGCCGCCGTCGGCGCCCTCACCGCCATCTTCGCCGCCTCCATCGGCTTCTTCCAGTACGACATCAAGAAGGTCCTGGCCTACTCCACCGTCTCCCAGCTGGGCTTCATGTTCATCGGGGTGGGGGTGGGGGCCTGGTGGGCCGGCGCCTACCACCTGCTCACCCACGCCTTCTTCAAAGCCTGCCTGTTCCTGGGCTCGGGCTCGGTGATCCTGGGCTGCCACCACGAGCAGGACATGCGGAAGATGGGCGGCCTGAAGAAGCTCATGCCCATCACGGCCGCCACCTACCTGGTGGCCTGCTGGGCCATCGCCGGCTACCCCTGGGCCGCCGGCTTCTACTCCAAGGACGAGATCCTCTGGAAGGCCTTCACCTCGGAGCACCTGGCGCTCCTGGGGATGCCGGCGCCGTGGCTGGGCCAGCTCATCTACCTGGTGGGCATCGTGGCCGCCACCGGCACCGCCTTCTACATGTTCCGCAGCTACTACCTGACCTTCACCGGCGAGTACCGCGGCGGCGAGGGCCACGACGTCGAGCACGACGAGGATCCCCACTCGGCCCTGGCGGCGCCGCACCACGCCACCGCCGCGCACCCCCGCGACGGCGCCGACGAGGCTCGGCGCAAGGCGCACGACCTCCACGCCCACGCCGCGGCGGCCCACCCCGCGGCACCGGCCCAGGCCACCGCCCATGACGACCGCGGCCACGGACATCACGGCGGCACGCCCCGCGAGTCGCCGCTCTCCATCACCTTCGTGCTGGTGGTGCTGGCGGCCGGCTCGGTGCTGGCCGGGCTCCTGGGCCTGCCCATGCTCTGGACCCACCGGCCGCCGGCGCTGGAGCACTTCCTCGAGCCCTCCATCCCGGCGGTGGTCCGGTTCGCCGAGAGGCCCCATTCCCTGGAGTGGCTGTTCCAGGGCATCGGCGTGGCCGCCGGCGTGGTGGGCTGGTTCTTCGCCCGGCTGCTCTACAAGGACGGCCGCAGCCGCGTGCCGCACGACCTCAAGAAGCGGTTCGTGGGCCTGTGGACCGTGGTCTACAACAAGTACTACGTGGACGAGGCCTACCACGCGCTGGTGGTGCGCCCCTCGGTCTTCTTCGCCCGCTTCCTGTCCTGGTTCGACCAGCACGTCATCGACTGGGCCGTGAACTTCGCCGGCTGGGTGACCCGCTTCTTCGCCAACATCGACGGGGCCATCGACAAGTACCTGGTCGACGGCGCCGTCAACGCGGTGGCCAACGTCACCATCGAGGGCGGCCGCGCCCTGCGCCGCGTCCAGACTGGCCGCATCCAGACCTACCTCTACGGCGCGCTCGCCGGAGCGCTGGCCGTGGTCCTGCTCAACTTCCTCGTCAAGTAGCCCGCCAGGAGAAACTCGAATGTTCCTCTTCCCCAAGGAAGCCGTCCTCACCTGGGCCACCTTCGCGCCGCTCCTCGGCGCGGCGGCCATCCTGGTGATCGTCGCGGTCCGCTTCTTCGCGCGGCTGCCCAAGTCCTTCTCCGACCAGGGGAGCCGGGTGGTGGCCCTGGTCACTAGCGGCCTCTCCTTCTGGGCCTCGGTCGAGGCCTGGCTCCGCTTCGACGCCTCCGCCCCGGGGCTCCTGGTCCAGGGCAAGGCCACCGGGGTGCAGCTGGTGCAGCACCTGCCCTGGATCCGGGCCTTCAACGTCGAGTACTTCGTGGGCGTCGACGGCCTCAGCATCTCCATGGTGCTGCTCTCCGGCCTCATCTCCTTCGTGGCCACCATCGCCTCCATGCCCTGGTGGTCCGGCAAGAAGGACGCCGAGATGGCCGGCATGGTGGACGGCGGCCACGACGACCCGCACCACCCCAAGCACTTCTCGGTGCGGATGGTGCCCGGCTACATGGTGATGCTGCTGGTGCTGCAGACCGGGATGATGGGCACCTTCGTGGCCCTGGACATGTTCCTCTTCTACGTCTTCTGGGAGGTCATGCTCCTGCCGATGTACTTCCTCATCGGCGTGTGGGGCGGGCCGCGCAAGGAGTACGCCGCCATCAAGTTCTTCCTCTACACCCTGGCCGGCTCGGTGCTGATGCTCTTGGCCATCATCGGCCTCTACTACAACAGCCTGCCGGCCCAGCTGGTGGACGGCACCCCCACCCAGCACACCTTCAACCTGCTGGAGCTGGCGTCCCAGGGGCAGACCGGGGTCTTCAAGAACGCCGCCCCCATCCTGGGCTTCGCCTTCACCAAGATCGTCTTCGTCGGGCTCTTCATCGGCTTCGCCATCAAGATCCCGATGTTCCCCTTCCACACCTGGTTGCCCGACGCCCACGTCGAGGCCCCCACCCCCATCTCGGTGATCCTGGCCGGCATCCTGCTGAAGATGGGGCCCTACGGCATCCTGCGCTTCAACTACCCGCTCTTGCCCGACGCCACCCTCTGGGCCGCCAACGCCATCGCCGTCTTCGGCGTCATCAACATCGTCTACGCCGCCTTCGTCACCCTGGCCCAGAAGGACTTGAAGAAGCTCATCGCCTACTCGTCGGTCTCGCACATGGGCTTCTCGCTCCTGGGGATGGCGGCCTTCACCCCCACCGCCATCTCCGGGGCGGTCTTCAACCTCTTCACCCACGGCCTCATCAGCCCCATGCTGTTCCTCATCGTGGGCGTGATCTACGACCGCGCCCACCACCGCGAGATCGAGCGCTTTGGAGGGCTCGCCTCCGAGCTGCCCGAGTACACCGGCATCATGGGGCTGGCCTTCTTCGCCTCGCTCGGCCTGCCGGGCCTGTGCGGCTTCATCGCCGAGTTCATGGTTCTCTCGGGCTCGTTCCCGACCTTGATGACCTACACCATCATCTCGGCCACCGCGGTCATCATCACCGCCGCCTACTACCTGTGGGCCATCCACCGCATGTTCCTGGGCAAGCTCAACGAGGCCTACCGCGGCTTCCCGGACCTCAACTGGCGCGAGCGCCTCTCGCTCTACCCGCTGGGAGCGCTGGTGGTGGTGCTGGGCTTCTACCCCCAGGCCATCCTCAACTGGATCAACCCGACGCTGCACGGCCTGATCCGGTCGATCAAGCCCATGTAGCGGAGGCCGACCCCACATGGAACTCCAGGCGCACCTCATCGCGGAGAACCTCCGCTCGGCGGGCTGGTTCCGCCCCGAGCTCTGCCTCACCTTCGGGAGCATCGGGGTCTTCGTGCTCGACCTCTTCTGGAGGAAGAGCCCGGCCCGGGTGGCCCTGCTCACGGTGGCCACCCTGCTGGCGCTGGCCCTCAGCGCCGGCTTCCTGTGGGTGCAGCCGGCCACGCCGCAGTCCCTCTTCAACGGCCTGCTGGCCAACGACGCCTTCGCGAGCTTCTTCAAGTGGCTGTTCCTGGCGGCCGCGTCGCTCACCGTGCTCATCGCGGCGCAGGGGCGGGAGTTTCCGCCGGTGCGCATCGGCGAGTTCTACGCCCTCCTGCTGGCCATCGTCCTCGGCATGTTCCTCATGGCCAGCGCCACCGACCTGCTCACCATGTACATGTCCATCGAGCTGGTCTCGATGGTGAGCTACGTCCTCTCCGGCTACCGCAAGGGGGACCGCAAGGCGTCCGAGGCCTCGCTCAAGTACGTCATCTACGGCGGGGTGGCCTCGGGGGTGATGGTCTTCGGGATGAGCTGGCTCTACGGCCTGCTCGGCACCACCGACGTGCTGGACTTCGCCGAGCGGCTCGCGGCGCTGCCCCAGGGCGGCGCCGTCAGGGTGGCGCTGGTGCTGGCGGTGGTCTTCGTCTCCGCCGGCATCGGCTACAAGGTCGCGGCGGTGCCCTGGCACATGTGGTGCCCCGACGTCTACGAGGGCGCCCCCACCCCCTTCACCGCCTTCCTCTCGGTTGGCCCCAAGGCCGCCGGCTTCGCCCTGGCGCTGCGCTTCTTCTGGGGCGCCCTGGCCGGCCCGGCGGCGGCCGACGGCTTCGCCGAGGCGGTGGCCGGCATCCCCTGGCCGGCGGTGATCGGCGTGCTGGCTGCGGTCACCATGACCCTGGGGAACCTCACCGCCATCGTCCAGACCAACTTGAAGCGGCTCCTGGCCTACTCCTCCATCGCCCACGCCGGCTACACGCTCATGGGCCTGTCGGCCGTCTCCCAGACCGGCGCCCAGGGCGTGATGCTCTACATGCTGGTTTACCTGGTGATGAACGTGGGGGCTTTCCTGGTGGTGATCCTGGTGGCCCAGTCCACCGGCTCGGAGTCGATCCTCGACTACCGGGGCCTGGCGCGCCGGCAGCCGCTGGCGGCGGTGGCCTTCGCCGTCTTCCTCTTCTCGCTCACCGGGCTGCCCCCCTTCGCCGGCTTCGCCGGCAAGTGGTACCTGTTCGTGGCGGTGATGGAGCGGGTACCGGGCCCGGGCGGCTTCTGGTACGCGGTGCTGGCCCTGGTGGGCGCGCTCAACACCGCCGTGTCGCTCTACTACTACGCGCGCATCGTGCGGGCCATGTTCCTCGAGGCTCCCTTCACCGAGGAGCGGGTGGCCTCGCCCTGGGGCTACCAGGTGATGCTGGGCGGCTTCTCGGCGCTGATCCTGGTCTTCGGGATCTGGTGGACCCCCATGGTCGACTGGACCCGGGCCTCGCTGGCGCTGTTCCGCGGCTGAGCGACGCGCCTGGGCCTCGCTCCGCCGGCGCGTGTCCTCGCCGCCACGTGACGTCCACGGCGGCGCCGCGCCCGCGGAGCTCGTGGCGCGACGGCGAAAGGCGGGTCTCGTCCCGAGCCTCCCTGGCGAGGGTTCAGGCGCGTGTTCGCCGT